>CARDPF010000272.1 GCA_948960675.1 uncultured Eisenbergiella sp. | reverse complement strand
GCTTATGCATCCAGCCTAAGGTCCTCATGCCTAAAACGTAAAGTTGGCGCGGTTATTGTTGATTCACGCGGAAACGTTTTTAGTTCAGGATATAACGAAGTTCCTGCCACCCACAAATCATGCTTAAGTGAATATGGTAAATGTTATCGTGATGGCTTAAAAGATGATTTTAGGGAAAACCTAAATAACGTGTTAACAAAGGAGAAGGACAAATCAACTGTTTTTAACCTATTCAAAGACAATTTCAAAATATTAGACTACTGCAGGGCGTTACATGCCGAAGAGAATGCCATTTTGAATGTTGCCAGAGTAGGGGCTTCTTCTGTATTATCAGAATCAACCCTTTATACCAGTACCTACCCTTGCAATTTATGTGCTAACAAAATTGCCCAAGTCGGAATTAAGAATGTAGTCTATTTTGAACCTTATCCAATGGAAGAAGCCAAAAAAATTTTGTCTGATCAAAAAGTGACCCAAATTCCATTTCATGGAGTTACATATAATGGGTATTTTAGATTAATGGAGGTGATCAGTTGAGTACTATATGTCCCAAATGCCACAGAGTAATGTCTTATGACCCATATTTTAAGGCGAACATTTGCCGACAATGTGGAGAAACGCAGAAGGTTAAGCCTCCAAGGATAACCAACAGGGGGCAAATGTCCTCCAGAAATAAGATTCTTCCCTCAAAAAGCATTGCAATGTAATCTTATTTGACAAACTTTACTTTGAAAAAAGGACATCTAACGATGTCCTTTTTTCAATATTTTATCCATATCGGTGTGCCGATCTGCCCCATCATGTCATGCCCCAGATGGGGCCTGGCGTATCCATAGCTGCGGGAAGCCCCGAAATCGTCATAATCCGAATAGCCAAATCCCTTGGCGATAGGCGAATACGCCTTGAGTCCATAGACCGAATGCCATTCCACACTGCCGTCCTCTTCCACCTGCTGCACCTCATAAGGCCCCACCATTCCGGAAAGGATCGCGCCGTACGCTTCCTTGTAATAAGGATAATATTTCAGTTCTTCCCCCTGCGTATCCAAAACAGACGTGGCCGTATGTGCTGCGTCCGCGCCTTCCATCGCCATATCAGCAGCCTTTTCCATCTCCCGCATCGCTTTTTTGTCAAATTCGCCGCCAAATTTGGAGGCGGTATAGGCGAGCAAACTGACCCAGTCCAGCTGCGTGCCCGCCTCGTGGGCCTTGATATCCCTCCCATAGGCATATTCCAGGGCCTCGCAGGGAACCGTAAAATCCACCCATTTGATGGTACTCTTTTTTCCCTCTACGGTATTCACTTCCGCAAATTTTATATTCCCGGAAACTGCCGCCGGCTCTTTTTTGTCCACAAACCGTCCGCTCACCAAAATTAAAATGAGCACAAGCTCTATCAAAATCGCCGCCTGGTATTTTCGTAAACGCATTCTGGCCGCCCAATTCATACCCCATTTTTCCCATTTTATGAAAAAGGCCGGTGGCACAGAACAAAATTTACCCGGAAAGCGAAGAGCCGCAGGCTTTCAGACGTATCTGGCCGTTTTCCTGCAAAATGCGGTACAATGTGTGGCTCTGGGTATCATCCCCGAAAGGGGAAAACAGTTTCGCCACGTTTCCCGGTATGGCGTCGAGATATAAATATTGGGCGTGGGAGCCGTCCATGGCCTCCCACACCTCTGCACTGTTCATCGTTTCACAGTCCACACCGCCAAAAACCACGGAAACCGGGGACGCCTCAAAGGCCACATAGGTGTTTTTCACCCATTGGCTCACTTTTTTATCCTGCAGGTACAAGACACGGATGCCGTCCCCTACGTCCAACGCAGATACTTTTTCCAAAAAAACCTCTGCTTCCCCGGTGATCATCCCCCGGCGCTCTGCCAGCACATTTTCCCGCTGCGTCCGGTATCCCCAGAGGCTGTCAAATACCTCCGGCCAGTTTGCCGCACAGAGCACAAAGGCAAAGCAAACCAGATATACGCCGTTTTGCCGCCAAAACCGTCCGAACCTTTTTCCCTGCAAAAATGTAGGACAAACGCCCTCTTTCCTATGTACAAAAAGCCACGCCAGCAGATACAGCGATCCCACCGTAAAAGGCGCGCCGTAACGCTCTATGGAAGAAACCATGGCAAAGGGCTCCAGATACTGGGTTTCCGCCGCAAAAATGGTCAGGTGCGCCACCAGATTGATCCCGTAAAAAAGAAGGCCGCAGGCCGGCAAAAAAATCCCCAGTATCCGCCCCTCGCGTCTGGTCAGGATTTTGCAGCGCGTGTAGAAAAAGACCAGAAAGCAGATCCATGCCAGCATGGCCACCGGGGAAAAATCCACGGCCCAGGTTTTTCCCCGGTGCAGCGGCCAAAAAGCATATGCTTCCAAATAGGCGGCCGCCAGCTTTCCCCTGGTCCCGGGAAGGAGAATCGGCAGTTTCCCCGTTGCAGCCATGAGCGCCGCGCCGGTGAGCTTTGCCACCCGGCGCATCGACAGGCAAAAAAGCAGCCAGCTGCCCCCGGTAATGGCGGGAACTGCCGCCACGGCCAGCATTTCCTTCCATGCCTGCCGCCCCTGTTTCCATTTCCATGCAAGCAAAAACACAAGGCCAAACGCCGCCCACACAAAGCCCACGGATTTTACCAGCACCAGCACCGCCAAATAGAGTGCAAGACGGACCAGGTAAAAGCTTTTCCTGTGTCCCTCCCCGTCCGCCACTGCGGCCAAAAACGCGCCAAACAGGGACGCCATCATCAGATCCGCGCACATTCCCTGACAATAAAAGGCCTCCGCCACACTGGGAAACGCCCACAGGCAGATAGCCGCCAGTATAAGAAGCAGCGGATTTTTCCCCCGCAGCCTGCGAAAAAAAGGCATCCAAAAGACAAACACGCCAAAATAGTATCCGGCAAACATCAGCCCTTCCGAAAACCCATCCGGACAAAAATGCAGAAACCACCACTTCAACAACTGCGACCCGGGCGGATAATCCCCAAATTCCGGCGCTGCATTGGCGTACTTGGCCGCAAATCCGTCCAGCGCATAAATCGCCCGGACATCCGTCGCCCAAAAATTTACGTCGTCCCACCAGACCGCCACCCTGCCCTGCACCAGCAAAGCGGTACCGACAAAGACAAGCAGCGCCACCGCCACACCCGGGTGACCCAGCGTTTTTTTCAGCCATTCCCCTGTGGACATGCATGCCTGTCCGCCTTCGCACCCTGCCGCCGCCCCGTTTTGCCTGCCCGCCTGCCGTCTCCTGCAGCGGTATACCGTGCATGCCATAACCGCCAGAAGGAACAGGCCCCCGATCCGGTCAATGTCCGAAAGCCTGCGCACAAACGCCAGTATGTACAAAACCAATATCAGGATACAGGCCGCCACCGGCAGCACGTCCACCGCTTCTTCCTTCCAAATGTATGCCAACAAAAGTACCAGCGCCAAAAAAGCCGCAACTAAAACCACTGCCATCCGTTCCTCTCCCGTAAAAATACGGCGGCAGGGAACCCTTTATCCCCGCCGCCTCTGCATTGCCCATTTTATCCTGACCGGCCCTCAGGCACTTATTCTTCCGGCTCAATCAGACCGTAGGTATTGCCTTTTCTCTTGTAAACCACGTTCACCTGATCGGTCTCCGCATTGTTGAATACATAAAAGCTGTGTCCCAAAAGTTCCATCTGCACGCAGGCATCCTCCGGATACATGGGCTTGATGTCAAACTTCTTGGTGCGAACGATCCGGACTTCTTCATCCTCGTCATAATCGTTCTCCACAAAGGAGGGCTGGAAACTGCTGCCGGACTGCTGCTTTGCGATCAGCTTGGTCTTGTATTTGCGCAGCTGCCTCTCAATGATCTCCTCAACCAAATCAATGGAAACATACATGTCATTGCTTGTCTGCTCAGAGCGGATGATATTGCCCTTGACAGGAATCGTCACTTCGATTTTCTGCCGTTCCTTCTCCACGCTCAACGTCACAAACACTTCCGTGTCCTCGGTAAAATACCGCTCCAGCTTGCCGATCTTGGACTCGATCGCATTGCGCAGTCCGGATGTGACCTCAAGGTTCTTGCCGCTGATAATAATCTTCATATACCCATCACCCTTTCCGTTCCATTATTCAGGTTGGACACCCCCATACCGTGTTGCCTCCCCTAGCCTGATTATACCATACCCCCTTCCCGGAAGCAACGAAAAAAAGAAGGCCACGGGAATCAATTTCCCCTAAGGTGTAACAGTTCAGACAAGTCTGCCCTGTTACTGCATCCGCCCATTAAAATCGCTA
>CARDPF010000271.1 GCA_948960675.1 uncultured Eisenbergiella sp. | reverse complement strand
GTTTTTTGGCAGTTTGGAATGAAACGGCGTTTTGGTGAAATTCCCCGTTTTGCATATATACATGCGTAAAGAACCGTCCGCCCGGCAGGGGTGTCCGTCCTGCGGCAGGAACCGCCCTCCCCGCCCGTCGGCACGTCTCCCAAAGCCCGTGACTGAACTGTTACGATTTCCGTGGTTTCATGAAATTATTTGGTTGACATCGCTTGCCCGTTATGATAGTATACTTTGTGAACTGTTCACTTTTAGAACATTTTGGAGGAATTTTTTTATGGCAGATTTAAACGAACGGCTTTTGGATGCCTGGCTGGCCTTGTCCACCACGATTATTAACGACAAGGTGGTTTCCGAGATGCCTTACAACGAATCCCTGATCTGCAACATCCTGTACAAGAACCAGCTTTTGTCGCCTGATAAGAAATTGACCGCGACGGATCTGTGCAGTGAGACAAAAATGTTGAAATCCCAGATGAACAGAACCCTAAACAGCATGGAAGCCCAAGGGCTCATCAGCCGGGAGCGTTCCGCTTCGGACAAACGGCAGGTTTTTGTCACCTTCCGGCCGGAACACGCTACCGCTTACCAAAAGCAGCATGAAAACATTCTGCGGCTGGCCGATGCCGTCATTGAAAAGCTCGGCACACAAAAGACCGAGGAAACCATCGCCCTGTTCCATACCATTTCCGGTACGGTTGGCGAAATTATTGCGCATTCGACGTCCCGCCCTGTAAGCCGCAGCGAAGCGTAACATAACAGAAAGGATATGAAAAATGGTTAGAATACTGGTAGATTCTTCTTCCGATTATCGTCCAGAACAGCTACAGCAGCAAAATATCGAACTCGTCCCCATCCAGATCACCATCGGGGAAACCTCCTATCTGGACGGCGTGGATTTAGACCGGGATGATTTTTACCGGATTTTGGAGGAAACCGGGGAGTTTCCCAAAACCTCCCAGCCATCCCCGCAGGATTTTTTGGATATTTTTAAGGATGTGGCCCAAAAAGGGGATGAGCTTGTCTGTATCCTCCTCTCCTCTGCCCTTTCCGGTACATACCAGTCCGCCGTCCTGGCAAAAAGCATGGTGGAATACGACAATATTTACCTGGTGGACTCCCTCACTGCCACCTGTAATATCATGGTGATGGCCGACCACGCCTGCAGCCTGCGCGAGCAGGGCATGGGCGGGGCCGATATCGCGGTCCAAATGGAAGCCCTAAAATCCCGGGTACATGTGGTCGCCGCGCTGGATACCCTGGAATACCTTTCCCGGGGCGGAAGGCTGAACAAAACCGCAGCAGCCATCGGCGATATGGCAGGCATCAAGCCCATCATCACCCTCACGGCGGACGGCGCCGTCGGCATTCTCGGCAAATGTCTCGGAAAAAACAAAGCGATCTGCGCCATCAAAAAAAGGATGCTGGAACAAAAAATTGACACAAGCTTCCCTGTCTATAGCATTTACTCCTACGGCACGGATAATTGTACGCTGTTTGAGGAAAAACTGGGGCAGGAGGGCATCCGCACAGACAAGCGCCTGCAAATCGGGCCCACCATCGGCTCCCACATCGGGCCGGAGGCTTTCGGCATCATCTTTGTCACGCAGGCTTCCTAATGGAACAATCCCGTCTGCTGCGCGCTGTCCTTTCCCGCCTTACGACCCCGCCGACTGGTACTTTTTTACCCCAAAACGCCACAATGCATAGCAGGGAACCAAAAACAGGCAGGCTAACAGGGGAAGCGCTGCATAGGCCGGATTTTTCACCCTCCCCAACAGGTACAAAAGCGGATAATACTGCACCAGCGCATAAGGTACGATAAAGGTACAAAACTGCAGCATCCGCTTTCCGTACACATTCACCGGGTATTTCCCGTACTCCCTTGCGCCGTCCGTAAACACATTCATGAATTCCAGTCCGTCCAGCGTAAAAAAGCATAAGGCCGCATAAACCATAAACAGCCCCGTAAACAGCGCGGTACCTCCTATCAGCATCAAAGCCACCGTCAATCCCCTGCCAAAATTCCAGTCCACATCGCTTTTGGCAATTCCGTACCCAAATATCACCACAGACTGCAGCATCCTTCCCATGCGGCTCAATTCAAAGCGGCTGCCCAGCACCTGTAAAACGGTGCTGCGGGGTCTCACCAAAATCCGGTCAAACTCCCCCTGCCGCACGATTCCCCCAAAGGCATCAAACCCCCTGGCCCACATTTCCGCCAGGGAAAACTCCAGCAGCATAATGGAAAAACACAAAAGCACCTCCTCATAGGTAAATCCCTTTACATGGGAAAAACGCTGAAACAGGAAAAAAATCCCCAAAAACACGTTAAAGGATACCAGAAACTGCCCGACTGCGCTGAGGAAAAAGGAAACCTTGTAGGTCATTGTCTCCCGCACCACAATGGAAATATAATGCCTATAAAGCTTCCAGGAATTTTTTATGCCCATCATCCTTCATCCCCCCTGCACCACAATACGCCTTTTCGCCAACAGCCACAATGCCCTCCCCAGTAAAATGAGCGCCACCAGCCACAACAGCTGCAGCGCGGCCGTACGCCAAAGCTGTCTCCCCGTCAGGTCGCCGCTGTAAACCAGCAGCGGTACATTCTGCATATAGGCAAAGGGCAAGGCCTGCATCACCCGCAAAATCTTTTCCGGGAAAAAAGGGAGGGGGATCACCAGACCGGACAAAAACTCCACGGCGGAAACGCACAAAATCCGCAGCCCCTGCGCGGACACCGTGAAAAAGGCCAGCATATACACCACCATGCAAAACGCCACCGTTACCAAAAAACCCATCGCAAGGGTCCAAATAAACCACAGAAAAGACACCGGATCCCTGGGCTTCATGATCCCAAAAGGCGCCGGTAAAAAAGCGGCCACCACTAAAATCGGAAAGCAGCGCAGCACCGCCCGGGAAGCCCGGTTTGCCACGCTCCTTGCAAACCACATCCCGTAAATATCCACCGGACGGCAAAGTTCGTAGGCCACGTTGCCGTTGACAATGGCATCCAGAATCTCGTTTTCCATAAACCAGACCATGAAAAAAGCCAAAAACGCCTGCTGCAGCCAAATGTAAGAGGCCGTGGAAGCAAAGGACACGGGAAACGCCTGCGCATCCGTCTCATAAAAGGCGCGAAACACCATGATCTCCATAAATCCCCAGAAAAACTGGGTCACGACCCCTGCCAGGGCCGCCACACGGTATTGCAGCCCCATGGAAAAGCGCAGCCTGAAAAAAGAAACATATTTCCGACATACAAGCCTCATTCGTTCCACCCCCTCATATCCCGTAAGAATGGTACAATGTGGCCACCGTCTCGTCCATGTTCTCGCCGCTTTTGCGGATATCCTCCAGCGTACCGTCCATGAGGATTTTCCCTTTTCCGATCAGGATAATGCGCTTGGTGAGCGCCTCAATATCCTGCATGTCGTGGGTTGTCAAAATCACCGTCGTGCCATGCAGTTCATTCTGCCTTAAAATGAAATCCCGCACTGCAAGCTTGGAAACCGCATCCAATCCGATCGTGGGCTCATCCAAAAACAATACCTTGGGACTATGCAGCAGGGAAGCCGCAATCTCACAGCGCATCCGCTGCCCCAAAGACAGCTGCCTTGTGGGCGTGCGCAAAAGTTCCGACAAAGAAAGCCGCCTGGTCAGTTCTTCTTTATTGGCCTGATAAATTTCTTCCGGAATCGAATAGATGTCCTTTAGCAATGCAAAAGAATCTATGACCGGGACATCCCACCACAGCTGTGTGCGCTGCCCGAAAACGACGCCGATCTCTTTGACATGCCGTATCCGGTCCTTCCACGGCACCCGCCCGTTTACGTCGCAGGTTCCGCTGTCAGGGGTCAATATCCCGCTTAGAATTTTAATGGTAGAACTCTTCCCCGCCCCGTTTGGCCCTATATATCCCACCATCTCCCCGTCACGGATGGTAAAACTCACATCCGACAGGGCCTGTATGGTTTCATATTCCCTACAAAACAGGGATTTGCAGGCTTCCTTGAACCCTGCGTCACGTTTTGCTACTTTGTACGACTTACATACATGCTCCATCGTAATCATAAGTGCTTCCTCCTGGTAGTTATTAATCCGTTAATCTTGCCAAGTAGTTATTATAAAATTGTCCCGCACCAAAACGGAGGTGCCCTACTATTTTACCACCGCCTCCCACAAAGTCAATAGTAAAATGACCGCAATCACGGAAATCAATTTTGTGGGCGGGGAAGGCGGCTCCTTTTGCAGGCCGGACACCCCTGCCGGGCGGACGGTT
>CARDPF010000270.1:1961-4302 GCA_948960675.1 uncultured Eisenbergiella sp. | reverse complement strand
ACGGGCGGGGAAGGCGGATCCTTTTGCAGGCCGGACACCCCTGCCGGGCGGACGGCCCGCAAAAGGAGCCGCCTTCCCCGTGGCCAGATTCCCTAAACGCTATACAAAACCACCGGTTTATGATATATTCTAACCAGAATTGCGATCGGAAAAAGGCAGCAAAAAAACATATGAGAACAACAGGAGCATCAAATGGAAGAAATTGTCGCAAAAGCAATTGGAAAAATAAAAGAGTTGGAGAAAAGCACGCCCTGCAATAAACATATTGCCACCGGCGATGTACGGAAATTATCCTCTCAATTATTCCGGCAAATAGAAGATAAAAGCACGGAAAATGTTTTTGCCCTGTGTGAAGAACTGTTAAGTGAGCACGCATGGGCATTGGGGGTAATTGCGTTTGATTTTGCATACCGGATGAAAAATCTTTATAACGAGTCCACATACGGTATTTTTTATCACTGGCTGAAGGATTATGTCAGGGGCTGGGGAGACTGCGACGATTTTTGCACACATGCTTTTGGGGAACTGTTACGGCAGAAAAAATCACTGTTTGTGAATATAATTACATGGACAGATGATAACGATTTTTGGATAAGAAGGGCCAGTGCAGTTATCCTGATACCTGCAATCCTCAAAAATGATTACGAAGGAATCCACCCATTCGCAATATCAGACCGTTTAATGTCAGATGGGCATGACTTAGTTTTAAAAGGATATGGCTGGATGCTCAAAGCCTTATCCCAGGTAAACCCCGGTTGTGTAGAGGAATATTTAATAAAAAACTGTAGGAAAATGCCCAGGACCGCATATCGTTATGCGCTCGAAAAATTCGATAAAGAGACAAGAAACAGGCTGATGCGCATGTAAGGGGGATCCATATCCACCCTGAAAGGACTGTATCCATGAAAACAAAAGAACCAAAGGTACCCATTGACAAAAAAGAGTTTTATAAAACCCTTACCAGACTGGCGCTCCCAATCGCGCTGCAGAGCCTGATGCTGGCCTCGGTAGCCGCAGGCGACGCGCTGATGCTGGGAAAGGTTGCCCAAAACGAAATGACGGCCGTTTCCCTGGCCACCCAGATCCAGTTTGTCCAAAATATGTTCCTTGGGGCGGTTACGGGCGCGGGCGCCATCCTTGGCGCACAATATTGGGGGAAAGGGGACCGGCATACGCTGGAGGATCTTTTTAACATGATTCTTAGGTTTTGCGGAATGGTATCCGTCCTGTTTTTCCTCGCCTGCGAACTGATACCGGGGCCGCTCATGCACATTTTCACCCATGACGCCCCCTTGATCGCAGTGGGCAGTTCTTATCTGCGCATCGCGGGCTGGTCTTATCTGCTTACGGGTATCTCCCAGTGTTATCTCACGGTCATGAAAATTTCGGATCACGTAAAACCCTGTGCCATGATCAGCTGCTGCGCCGTACTCCTAAACATCTGCCTGAATGCGGTATTTATTTTCGGGCTGCTTGGCGCGCCCGCAATGCAGGCAAGGGGCGCCGCGCTTGCCACCACCATATCCCGTATCATTGAACTGGCTTTGTGCATCGCGGTGTCCTCCAAAACCGCCTATATCCGTCCGGCATTTGACCGGTTCCTAAAGCTCCCAAAACAGCTGTTGGCGGATTTTACCAAGCAATGCCTGCCCCTTTTGGGCGGCTCGCTATGCTGGGGGATTGGCTTTACTTCCTACACTGCCATCATGGGG
Organism: uncultured Eisenbergiella sp.; assembly: GCA_948960675.1. Classification (GTDB taxonomy): domain Bacteria; phylum Bacillota; class Clostridia; order Lachnospirales; family Lachnospiraceae; genus Gallintestinimicrobium. The sequence continues at coordinate 2,590 of CARDPF010000270.1, read as the reverse complement.
CATATGGGAACCGATGCCGCAGCGGCCAATTCCGTGGCGGCGGTCGCCCGGGACCTGATCTGCTGTATGTGTAACGGCATCGGCAGCGCGGCCGGCATTATGGTGGGGAACGAACTTGGCGCAGGGCGTCTTGCACGGGGCAAGGCCTACGGGATCAAGCTGAAAAATATCTCCTTTGTCATAGGGTTTTTGTCCACCGCCCTTGTGCTCGCAGTTACGCCCCTGGTGGTCAATATGGTGCTCCTGACCAAGCAGGCGCGGGAATATCTCATTTGGATGATGGTGATCCTGTCCGTCTACATGATCGGGCGCTGTGTCAATACCGTCACCATAAACGGCGTGCTCGACGGCGGCGGCGATACCTTATTCGACATGTACAGCCTGATCGTCTGCATGTGGCTGATCGCCATCCCCCTCGCACTCGCCGGGGCTTTCCTCCTGCACTGGTCCCCCCTTGTGGTCTATGCCTGCACCTGTCTGGACGAAGTGGGCAAAATCCCCTGGGTAATGGCCCGCTTTTGCAAGTACAAATGGGTACAGGACCTGACAAGACCCCTTTAAGCCCCGCCCGCCGCAGCATTCCCCCTGTCCTGTCGGCAAAAACGCCCTTACGGCCACAACCCACTCCT
>CARDPF010000270.1:0-1951 GCA_948960675.1 uncultured Eisenbergiella sp. | reverse complement strand
GATCTACACTCTTTCCCTACACGACGTCTTCCGATCTTTACGCCCCAGATGCTCTGGTTGTCGCCCGCTGCGGTAAAGGTCATGACATCGGTTCCCGCTTCGTCCTGCATACTGCAGAAGACGCCGCTGTAGGTTACGTCATCATAGGTAAGGGTCATGTAACAGGTTCCCTCCTTTGCCTTCCAGGTTCCTTCCACGGCGCCGCCCACCGTGCCGTCCTCCTGCAGGCAAATCCGCACCGCTTCCGCAATGTCGGCGTTGATTTTTTTACCCTGATTGATAAAATAGTAGGTTCCGGTCAGTTCCGACTCCGGATAGCCTTCTTTTGCAAGCGTTTCCCCCTTGGTGGTAAAGGGCGCCAGCACCGGCCAGTCCTCTTCGTTTAAAAAGACCTGTTTTACGCAGGGCTCGTGGTATTCGTCCCCGTGGTCAAACCGGGAATGGTAGCAGACATACTGCTTCCCGTCGGTATCCAAAAAAGCAGACTGTCCCCCGGTGGCCATGTAGGCATACTTACAGCTTGGCAAATAATAATTGCCGGAAAGCTTCAGCCCGTATTTGCTGTGGTCATATCCGATAAAAGGAGCGTCCCCATTCATGTCCACATATTCCCCGTCCGGCGTCTTGCTGCGGAACACCCGCATCTGGTAGCCGCCCGTGCGTTCCAGCCCCCCATAGGAAACATACAGGTAATAATAACCGGATGCCGCATCATACTGGATATACGGCCCTTCTATGGAATTATGCCCGCCGCCGATCAGCCGCTTTCCGAAATAGGGATCCACCTGATTGGGAAGATCTGCCTCCGGATGGATCACCAGACCGGTTTGGGGATCCAGTTCCAGCAAAAAAATACCGCCCGACCAGGAACCGTAGGTCATCCACAGTCTGCCGTCGGCATCATAAAAAGGCGCGGGATCAATACAGTTTGGCCACAGCTTGTTGTTGTACTGCCCGCCGGACAAATATCCCTTTGCCGTCTCGGCATCCACATACGTCAATACATCGGTCTCCCCGATATCCTGCTCGGTAAATCCGGAATATAAAAGCGGCCCCTGATAGACATACGGTCCCTCCGGCCGGTCCGCCGTGGCATAGCAGAGCTTGGACTTGATATAGGTGGAGGAAGTGCAAAAATACATGACGTATTTTCCCATGGCCTCATTATAAATCACATCCTCGGCCCAAACGGAATGGCTGCCGTCCTCATAAGTACCCGCATAAGCAAACACCTCTGACCCTTCTGCAAACAGATTTTCAAAAAGCGGGTTGGAAGAACTGTAACCGTTGCCGATATACGTCCATTCCTGCATATCCTCCGACCATGCGCCCGTCATATGGGATCCGTAAATGTAATATTTGCCGTCAAACACTTTGATGGAAGGGTCATGTACGCTCACCCCCGCGCCGTTTGCCGCAGTCGCAATTCCTACAAAAATATCCACATCCTCCGTTTCGGTTTCCCCTGCCGCCATACGCTCTCCCCCTACGCTCCCTTCCTCTGTCCCTGCCCCTGCAGCACTGTCTGGCACTTCCGTCTCCAAACCGCCCCCTGTATCCTGCCTACATCCTGCCGCCGCCAAAAGCACCAAGACCGCCCACACCCAAACCCCGATTTTACCCTTTTTCATTTTAACCTCCCTGCCCGCCATAGCGGGCATAATTTCACGGTTGAAAAAGCTTCCAAAATCCAGTATACCATTACACCCTTCCCATGTAAATTCCTCTCGCTTTTTAAAACGGAACTCCATTTCGCTTCGTGTTATTATGAACGGCCCGGGGGCCGTTCATAGTAACGATTCGGGGCGGTATTCCGGGTTTTGCTAGGCAAAAACCGCCCCTCAATCTTGTATCATATTCTCATACCCGCAAATCAATGTCGCTTCGTTAAGCCATGGGCTTTGGGAGGCGTGCCGACGGGCAGGGAAGGCGGAGCCTTTTGCAGGCCGGA
>CARDPF010000269.1 GCA_948960675.1 uncultured Eisenbergiella sp. | reverse complement strand
GTTCCCCGGAAGCCTTCGCCAGTTTCCCGCCCCGCAGCGGTTCCATCACCCAGATCGGGATACCGGATTTCCGAATGATGTCTGCTTTTTCCATTGCGTTCTGAAAATGCCAGTCCATATAGTTAAGCTGGAGCTGGCAGAACTCCATATGCTGTCCGTATGCTTCCAGAAAACGCCGGATCACCTCCACACTGCCGTGGGCTGAAAAGCCCAGATGACGGATGCGCCCGTTTTCTTTCTGTTTTAACAGATACTCCAAAATTCCATATTGTGGATTCAGATATGCGTCAATGTTTCCCTCATAGACATTGTGGAATAAATAAAAATCGAAATATCCCGTCCGGCATTTTTCAAGCTGCCTTTCAAAAATTTCCTCCACCTTCCCCATGTTGGAAAGGTCATAACCCGGAAATTTGCTGGCAAGGCAATAGCTTTCCCGGGGATAGGCGGATAAATATTTTCCCGCCACCAGTTCCGAATTTCCGTCATGGTATCCCCATGCCGTGTCAAAATAATTGATTCCGTTTTTGTAAGCATAATCAATCATTTCTGCTGCTGCGGCTTCATCCACCGCCCGTCATTGCCGCCCAGCACGGGCAGCCGCATCATGCCAAGCCCCAGGCCGGACAACTGAATATCCTGAAATTTTCTGTAAATCATATAGTACCTCCCCTTACTCCAAAGTCTTTGTAATCCAAAAATACACATCCACGCCCCATGTATCATCCATATTGGAATTATAGGCTTCCTGCACGGCCTCTGTCAATCCCTCCACATCCGTATAATATCCTATTGGCGTGGCGGTGATATTCACCCCCTCCATGTCCTTGAAATAAAACCGGAGCTGGCCGCCGCCAAGCAGATACAGTTCCCCGGTCTTTACATCCGCAATGGTCTGCTCGTCATCCCTGGTGTAATTTCCCCGGACACCCTGCGCCACAAAACCGCCTTCCTCGTCATAGGTATAGGTAGGAAACAGCAGTGCGGAACCGGAAAGATAATCCAGCATGGTCAATGCCGCGTCATTGTTGTACATATCCACATTCCATTCCGTAGTACCGTCCCTGCCGATGCGGACAGAAGTAGCATCTGCAAGAATATCACCCTCATACTGACCCCCTCCTTCTGTCCCAGCCATGCCGCTGCTCCCAGACTGTACAAAATTATTTTCCGTGTCCGTACTTTCTGAATTACTGTTTCCTGCCCCGGTATTTTCCCCGTTTACCACTTCCGCAGGCGGCTCTCCCGGATCTTTGTCCCCTGCCCCGCAGCCGGAAAGCACCGACAGGCCAAGGACAGTTACTGCAGCCAGAATTATCAGTTTGTTCTTTTTCATGTTCATCATCTCCTCTTCCTTTTTAATCTTGATTTTCCGTTATCAAAGTTACTATGCCCACCTGCTTTAGTCTCGCAGAAAAAGCCCACGCAAATAAAAAGAATAATACCGGTATGACCACAAGCGGCAGGAATGTTTGCATCACACTGAAACCCGCATGGAAATCCCCGATTCCGAATGACCCAAACACCTTTCCGATCATCCTGTCAGCAGACAGGACAGAAAGCAAAATCCCCACCGCCGTCCCTGCAGATGCCACAACCAAAAAACGCAGTGAGAACGACCGCCGGAGCCTCCCCGTGGATAACCCCATACTTTTATAGACAGCCATATCCCCTATCTCCGCCTGCAGCAGTTTTCCGGAAATGAGCGCCACCGATACAAGGATAAACACCGACGCAATCAGATAAAGCACCAAAATGAGGATATGCATCAGAAGGACAATTCCGCTTAATCCTGACCAACTGTTGGTATGCACATCAATCCCGCGGTAATGCTCCTGCAGGTAACGCATTGCAAAGTCCCGCATATTCCCATTTTCCAGAATATAGTGATAACACCAGATATAGCCGGTAATATCGCCGATTTTGGAATACCCCTCCATACTCATGCCGATGTTGCTGCCCATACCGTTTGCGCACTGGTAGATTCCTGACACCTGATAGTCGCAGCTGCGTCCATTTGCCGCCACTTTCACGGTATCCCCTATGGAAAGCTGTAGTTCATTTGCCACAGTATCCGTGATCAGGATGCTGTCCCCGTCGCAGACGCACCCTCTTAATATATGGAACCATTCTGTATCATTCAGCACATTTGCCTCATATTCCTGCCCGTTTACCGTGACGCTTTCCATGGCCAGTTCATACCTTTCCTGAACAGGGGAATACCATTCTATGACCCGTTCAATCTCGTCCATCGGTACATCCCGGTTAAAGGGCTGCACCCCCAGGTCATGGTCCGCCACGCTGAAGGCATTCATCAGCCCCTCCCCTTTTGGTCCCAGCCATGTCCCCATCCGCCCGATCACTGCCAGGAAAACTGCCAGAAAGGCGGCTATTAAGAACAGCGCAACATAATTTTTCTTTCCGAAATTTAATTCCCGCAGGGCAATATCCCATTCCAGAAACCTCTGGCGGATTGCCGGGCGGATTGCCGAGCAGTTCGCCTTTCCCCTTGCCGTTTCCCGAATGGTTTCCATGGGCGCAACTGCCAGTATCTTTCCCGTCCGCAGAATCAGGAATATAGCAGACAACAGGAGCAGAGCCGCAAAAAGCAGAAAGCAGAGCATACGCGGCAGTTTTGCAGAAACCAGCATCCCTGTGGAGGTCACCAGCCCCTTTGCCAGAAGACCTGCAATCCATTCCGCAAAGCATAACCCAAAGAGCATCCCCGCCAGAATGACACCCCCATAAAGCAGAAAATATACAGTACGGATTTCCCCTCCATGCATTCCCAGAGTCTTTAAGACTGCCATATCCTTTTTATCCTGCTCCACCACCGCAGATAAGCTGTGTCCCGTCACAATCAGACAGACTACAAATAAAACAAACGAAAAGGCAATCAAAAATCCGGAAAGGATATTCTGCAGCAGAAGCATATAATTCAAAATGGACTCCTGCCTGTAGCTAAATTCCGTAAAAAGGGATATTTCCGTACCTTCCTGTATTGCCTTATGAAAGTCCATTGCCGAAAGCGGACTTTCCTGACTTTGGAAAATATGCAGCATGGCGCCTTCCCGTCCCAGCGCATCCACATCCGCAGCTGCATAGACAATTTCCTGCATGGCGGCATAGTCTTCTTTGCTTGTCAGAAAGCTTTTCATGTCAATCATGGAACTGCCCATAAAACCGTCCGCAAAAAATCCTGCCACGGTCAGGCTGTAGATGCCATCCTTGCGGGATAATTCAAACTGTATGCTATCCCCGAGCCCCACATCAAATGCAGACTTCATGGCCGGGGAAATATAGACGGTTCCCGGAGCAATTTCCGGTGTATAATCTCCCGAATCTGACCTGCCGGATGCCGATTGTCCCGCGACATAACCCCCAGAAATTCCCGGTTCATGGACAGGCAGCACATTTCCGCTTTCATCCGTCAAACGGTAAGGAACCGAACCGTCAAAGTAAAGGAGTTGCCCCTCATCATCCGAATAACCGCCGTTTACCTCATATCCGGAAAAAATAAGGGGCTGGCATACCACCCGTTCCACATCCGGAATGTTTTCCATCTCTGTTGCCAGACCTTCCCCGGCACCGCTTACCCATATGGTAAGACTGCCAAATCCCAGACGCTCCATCTCCGCCTTTGCAGACTGCTTTCCGCTGATATACAACGTCAGGGAAGAAAACAGGCACAGGGAAAGGACTGCCACCAACAGGAATATCCCGCAGACACTTTTCTTTTGTTTTTTCCAGGCTGCGTTTAGCAGCATTTGACACTTTTTCATATATACACCTTGCCTACATTACAACTTGCCGCACTCCAGAAGAACGCTTCCCTTGCGTCGCTCTGCGGAATCTCAAATCAATGCGGAGAATGCCCGTACTTTGGGCATTCTCTTAAACATTTAGCAACTCTTAGGCTGCGTTCTTTGCTGCCTTAGAGTTGGTTAATGTTTTTTTCACCCTACCATCGAAAACCCTCCAGCCAGGATGCAAGTTTCTGTTCCCTCTCCCTGTCCTTTCCCTGATAGGGGGGTAATTCCAGTTCCCCCACAATGGCGCCGTCCTCCAGATACAGGATGCGGTTTCCCCGTAAGGCAGCCTCCCTGTCATGGGTCACAAGCAGAATGGACTGCCCCTGCGTATAAAGGGCTGTCAAAAGATCCAGCACTTCTTCTGTATTTGCCTTGTTCAAGGCCCCTGTCGGTGGGTATAAGTTAGTAGCAGGAACATTCGGACGATAAAAACGGCGGGAACATCATGCCCCGCCGTCCTTTTTCTCTTATAACTGCTCAAACTGCACATGTTCAGACTGTCCGGACAGATAAATGTCA
>CARDPF010000268.1 GCA_948960675.1 uncultured Eisenbergiella sp. | reverse complement strand
GGGCTGTTTCCCCAATTTATTTGGGGATATGATATTTATAGTAAACTGGCATGCGCCATTGTTGGCGCGCCACCACGCATGAAAGCCGGTTGCTCTACGCTGGCGCGGTCTACGCTCCGCTCCGGCCGGCACTAAACGGGCGCCACTGGCGCCAGCGCCCCGCAACCGCCGCCAGCCGCCAAAATACGGTACTTGGGGCGTGTATCCCTTTGTCCACTGAGGGTATGATAAGTTATTAGAAAAGGTAGGTGCTAACGGATATCTACCGGGGAGGTTTTTCTATTGTTTTCCAAAGCTTTTCCGCTTATTTCCGGACGTTGAATAATTGCTGCATTCCGGCATATGCTATTCAAAATCAAGGGAAAAGCCTGCCTCAGCGGGCGGATGGGAGAAGCGATGGTTTCAGGAAAGCGTGGATGGTTCTATGGATGGTATTTTAAATGCCAGTCCGATACACAGACATTGGCGGTGATACCGGCGGTGCATCAGGCAGGAGGGAAACGAAGCTGTTCCATTCAGGTCATCACAGAAAAGCAGTCGTGGACAGTTCCCATGCGTGGGGAGGTGTTCCGGCGGAGGGGCAGGATGATTTCCATTGGAAAGAACCGGTTTGGGTGGAAGGGGATACGGATTGCGGTACACGCACCGGGACTGGAAGTAAAAGGAAAGCTTAGATTCGCAGAACTCCATCCATTGAAGTACAACATCATGGGGCCTTTTTCCCTGGCGCCGTTTCTGGAATGCCGCCACAGTATCTGGAGCATGAGGCATAGGGTGAATGGAACCGTTTCTATAAACGGGGAGGCTTATGCTTTTGGCAATGGGGAGGGTTACTGGGAAGGGGACAGGGGGAGGTCTTTTCCAGAGGAATATGTCTGGACGCAGTGCAGTTTTCCCGGGGGCTCATTGATGCTCTCTGTGGCCCGCATCCCTATGGCATGTTTTCATTTTCGTGGGGTTATTGGAGTAGTGCTCCTGCATGGCAGGGAGTACAGGCTGGCCACTTATCTGGGGGCAAGGGCAGCCAGAATCCGGAATGGACTGGTGAGGGTAACCCAGGGCGGCATGGAACTGGAGGCGGAGCTTGTGGAGGGAACCGGGAACCCTTTAAGGGCTCCGGCAATGGGAAATATGGTGAGGACCATCCATGAAAATGCGGCCAGCAGGGCTAAGTACCGCTTTCGGAAGAACGGCCGCACGCTTCTGGATTTTGAGACGGACAGGTCTTCTTTCGAGTATGAATATAAGGTGTGAATGTGGGGTATGAAGTTTTGAAATTTCATACAAAAGAGATTGGATATTTTTCTATTTCTTTTATTGAGATGTTTGCGCGTTTGGAAAAGCTGAATGCAAATGTCTTGGAGAAAATTTGTTATCAAAAGGTTGAGGACATTAAATCGCTGGTAGATAATAGTGATGTAACTGATTTGAGTACCAGAATAGAAGTTAGCGTGGAGAGAATATGTAAAAGTATTGAGGGATGTTCAAAAGCGGAAAGTATTCTGAAAGCAATAGAAGATTGATGTGGCGCAGGTTAAGGAAATGGTTGACCTGTTTATGAAAGCAGGATTTACATATCAGCTACTGACAGAACATCCGGATGTGGACTTCGTACAGTTCCAGATCAATTATGCAGATTGGGAAAATCCGAAGGTGGCTTCAAGGGCTAATTATGAGATGGCGCGTAAGCACGGAAAGTCTATTGTTGTCATGGAACCGGTGAAAGGCGGTGCGCTGGCCAATCCGCCTGGGAAGGTAAGGGAGTTGTTTGACAGCACAGCTTAGGGAATGTCCTACGCTTCCTGGGCAATCCGTTTTGCAGCATCTTTAGGCGGGATCATTACCGTGCTTTCCGGTATGTCTAATGTGGGGCAGATGGAAAACAACCTGTCGTATATGAAGGATTTCAAGCCCCCAATGAAAAGGAGCGGGAGGTGATCCGCAAGGCGCAGGAGGAATTCGGCAAACTTTCCACGATTCCCTGTACCTCCCGCCATTACTGCACCGAAGGGCGCCCGAAGAAGATCCCGGTTCCGGAAATCTTTCAGGCTATGAATATGCAGATTGCGGATTACCTGAGGGGGTGCGCAGGGACATTGGAACATTAGAGTAACGGAATGGTGGCACATATTCCATCCTTTACGCCGATGGGAAAGATGGACAGAGTTGATTGACTGAGGATTTTATGGTAGAATAGTCGGGGAAAGGGGACGGTTTTATGTGGATTGTTATGGCGGTGTTGTCTGCGTTTTTTGCCGGATTGACGGCGATTCTCGCAAAGTGTGGCATTAAAAAAACAGATTCCGATGTGGCCACTGCCCTGCGGACGGTGGTGGTTCTGCTGTTTTCGTGGGTTATGGTGTTTGTTGTCGGTTCTGCCGGGGCGATTACGCAGATCAGCGGGAAATCCCTTGTTTTTCTGGTTCTGTCCGGGCTTGCTACGGGGGCCTCCTGGTTGTGTTATTTCAAGGCGCTATCTGTGGGCGATGTGAATAAAGTGGTTCCCATTGATAAGTCCAGCACCATTCTTTCTGTCCTGATGGCGATTTTTCTGTTGGGCGAAAGGGAACACCTGACGGTCAAGCTGGTTGGGACAATGCTTCTGGCCCTGGGAATTTTCCTGATGATCGAGCAAAAGAAAACGGGGAATACCGAAACGGGCGGGACATGGATGCCATATGCCGTTGGCTCGGCGGTTTTTGCCGCCCTTACGTCTATCCTTGCCAAGGTTGGCATTACCGGTGTGGAGTCCAATCTGGGTACGGCGATCCGGACAGGCGTTGTGCTGGTTATGGCGTGGCTGATTATCTTTATCAAGGGAAAGCAGGCGCAAGTCAGGAAGACTGACCGGAGGGAACTGTTCTATATCGCCCTGTCCGGTCTGGCCACGGGCGCGTCCTGGCTGTGTTACTATTACGCTATCCAGAATGGTGTGGTCAGCGTGGTGGTTCCCATCGACAAGCTGAGTATTCTGGTTACGGTAGCTTTCTCCTATGTGGTGTTCCGGGAAAAACTGACCCGGAAAGCGGCTTTTGGGCTTACGCTTATGGTGCTTGGAACGCTGGCCATGGCAATATGGGCCTGAGTCAGGGAGGTGAACTGCCCATGCCCTACTGTGTGGAAGACGACGAGGATATCCGGAGCCTTGAACAATATACGCTGCGCTCTGCCGGTTTTGGGGCCGAGGGCTTCGCGGATGGGGAGCGTTTTCTGGCTGCCCTATGCCGCATTATTGTACCAGTCCCCGCAAAATTGATTTCTGTGGGCACAGGGCAAAACGAAATGACTTTTCAGGTGTTTTATGGTAAAATAGGTAAAAAGCCATATGCGGCAGAATGAGAGGAAATATGAAAAAAGCAAAAATTTGTAAGATGATCGCATGTCTGACCCTGGCATGCGTATTTACAGCCTGTAGTGCGGGAACAGGTACGGGTACGGAGCAGGCAGCAAAAGTGCCGGCGCAAAGTGAGGCAGACACCGGTGCAGACCTGCGGGAAACGCCGGACATTGTAGGGCAGGAAAGCACAGTGGATCCTGCCGCAGCCCTACCGGATGGAGAAGGGGAAAAAACAATTGTCGTGTATTATTCCGCGACAGGCTGTACCGATAGGGTGGCCAGACTGATTGCCGCAGCACGGGGAAGCTATTTGTTTGAGCTTAAGCCGGTGGAGCCCTATAGTGAACAGGATCTGGATTGGAGGGACGCGGACAGCAGGGTATGTATGGAACGCGATGACCCGGAGGCGAAGGAGGTAGCGCTGGTTTTTGCACAGGTTCCCGATTGGGACAGCTATACGACTGTTTTTGTGGGCTACCCGCTGTGGTGGGGGAATGCGGCATGGCCGGTTAACGGCTTTATAAGCGCAAACGATTTTACGGGAAAAACCGTCATTCCGTTTTGTACTTCGGCATCGTCCGGCATTGGCGACAGTGCGGCCCTGCTTTCCGAAATGGCGGGCGCCGGAAATTGGCTGCAGGGAAAAAGATTTTCGTCCGATGCGGATGAGGACGACGTTGTATTGTGGTTGGAAGAGTTGTATGGGGAAGAGCCTGCGCAATGAATCCGGTGGCGGCAGTCGGACGGCTCCGGGACGGATCCGCATATTGGGCTGAGCCGGACTGGCGGGAGCGGTACCGATACCGGAAAAAGAATTAGCTTACCGCTTTTTGCGGATCGCAAGGAGGCGGAACACATCCCGGTATAGGTCATCCCGGTCTTCCAAATCAATCATGAGCCATTTTTGTCCGTTTCCTTCTTGGGTCTGCGCATATATTTCCTGCAGCCGGGCAGTACAGTCCGGCAGTATGGCCTCGACGGCCTCTTTCTCTTTTTGCCCGACGACAAGCAGGACGGTGAA
>CARDPF010000267.1 GCA_948960675.1 uncultured Eisenbergiella sp. | reverse complement strand
TGGTTGCCGGTGTTTTTTTCTTTTCGGATTCCCTGGTGGAAGGAGCGGCCGTGACGCTGGTGGTGCTGGCGGTTTTGGCCCTGGTGCTGGTATCCATTTTATGGATGTTTGCCAAGGGAAAACTGAAATCACCGCTCATTTTGCGGGAAGAACAAAAAAAAGAACAGGGCTATATCAGTTCTACGGATTTAAATTATCTTCTGGGAAAAAGGGGCATAGCGGTAACGGACTTACATCCCATGGGAACGGGGGATTTTGAGGATATCCGGTTTGACGTGGTTTCCGAGGGGCAGTTTATCGAAAAAGGCACGAAGCTGGAGATTATCCGGGTACAGGGGGCGAGACTTATTGTCAAAGGGTTTTAGGGCCGGTCTTTGTGACGCTTAAAGGTCCGAAACCCCACGGATGAAAATGCCGTTTTTGCGGCGGAACGGGAGGAAATCTATGGAATCCACGATTGGAATGGTAATGGCGGTCGGTATCGCGTTTTTGCTGGTGGTTTTATTTTTTGTTTTTGTGCCCATCGGACTATGGGTCAGCTGTCTGGCGGCAAATGTTAAAGTGAGCATTTTTAATATGGTGGGAATGCGGCTCCGGCGCGTGGTTCCTTCCGCGATTGTGCTGCCGCTGATCAAGGCCCAGAAAGCGGGGCTGAAGGTGACGGTCAACCAGCTGGAAGCCCATTACCTGGCAGGCGGTCATGTGGATAAGGTGATCAATGCCCTGATTGCGGCGGAACGGGCCGGAATCGAGTTGTATTTTGAGCGGGCGGCGGCCATTGACCTTGCGGGGCGGGATGTGCTGGACGCGGTACGGATGAGCGTAAACCCGAAGGTGATGGAGACGCCCAACATTTCGGCGGTGGCCAAGGACGGTATCGAGCTTCTGGTAAAGGCAAGGGTGACGGTGCGCGCCGACCTGGAGCGGTTGGTGGGCGGCGCCGGGGAAGCCACGGTGCTTGCCCGGGTTGGGGAAGGGATTGTGACTACGGTAGGATCTGCGGAATCCCATAAGGGTGTGTTGGAAAATCCCGACGATATATCCAAGCTGGTACTTTCCAAAGGCCTGGATGCCGGGACAGCGTTTGAGATTTTGTCCATTGATATCGCGGATATCGATGTGGGACGCAACATCGGCGCGCAGCTGCAGACGCTGCAGGCGGAAGCCGACAAAAACATTGCGCAGGCCAGGGCGGAGGAGCGCCGGGCCATGGCGGTGGCCAGGGAGCAGGAAATGCGGGCTTATGTGGTGGAAGCCGAGGCGGAGGTGCCAAAAGCGATGGCGCAGGCGCTTAGGGATGGGCATTTGGGCGTGATGGATTATTACCGGATGCAGAATGTCAAGGCAGATACGAAGATGCGGGAAGCGCTGGGGGATGGCGGAAGCATCGGTGTGGAATTCAAAGCAAAGGAAAGTGAACCGGAAGAATGACGACGGACAGGGTGATGCTTGTGGAGGATGAGGCAGGCGTGCGCCTCCTCCTCAAAAAAATCATAGAACGGCATGGGGGGTTTTGCGTAGTGGGGGAGAGCGAGAACTTTTCCGACGCAGTGGTGCAGTTTGCGCGCCTGCGGCCCGGGGTAGTGTTTATGGACATCGGGATTTTGGGGGAGAACGGCGTGGAATGCGCCCGGATCATGACGGACATGGAACCCAAAACCAAGATTATTTTTGCCACGGCCCACGCCGAGTATATGCCGGAGGCTTTTGAACTGTACGCTTTTGATTATCTGGTGAAACCCTTTGACCTAAAGCGGGTGGAACGCACCCTGGAGCGGATCAAAAGCCTGCAGGATACAAAAGAGCCGGGGGAGGAAGAACGGATTGTAAGGACGCAGGACGGCCTTTCCCGGCTGCTGGTGAAAGGCCGCGAGAGCATGCGCTTTGTGGACACCAAAGAGATCGTGCTGGTGCAGCGGGAAAACAATGCCACGGTGATTTATACGGCCTCGGACAGCTTTGCAACTTCCGCAAAGCTGTCCGAGATCGAGGCAAAGCTGGATCCAAAACAGTTCATGCGGAGCCATAAATCCTATATCATCAACCTGTCAAAGGTAAAAAAGATTGCGCCCTACGGAAGATGGACATATCTGGTGACATTTGAGGGCCTGGCAAAGGACGCCCTTATCACGCAGGAGAAATATGAGGAAATCCGTAAACGTTTTTCCTGACAGGAAAGGGAGGGGTTTTGCCGCAGGCAGAGTGAAGGAGGGGACGGAATGGAACACAGGAAGCAGAAATTTTTACGCTTTTTTTGGGGGATTGCGGTGGCATTGCTTGGCTTGGCAGCCGTGTCGGCGGGATGCCTAAACAGTTTGGCGAAGGAGAAGGATGGCGGGGGCAGGATACAGGTTACGGGACCGGACGGCTTTGACAGGGAGGAGGTATGTGCCCGGGTGGAAGCGGATATCGTCCGCCTTAAGCCGCTTGGGGATTTGGCCGAAACAGATCTTTGCATTGCCATAAAAGAAAAAACAGACGTTCCCTATGTTGAAAACGGCACGCTGGTTTGTACGGCAGGGGATTTGGAAAGCGGACGGTACAGACCGGCGCTGGTGCAGGTGCTTTTGGGAATAGAAGAGCCGTGGCTGTATTACGGAATCAGTGGGTATTTTTTTGGGGATACCATAGAGGAGTCCCTGCTGCGGGAGTGGTACGCACACGGGGAGGACATGGGGATACTGCGGCTTTTTGGACTGCGTTTTTTCCCGGAGTGGGTGACGCCTAAAGAGTGGGAAATCGCACGGCAGACGGCTATATCTCTGGTACGGTGGATGACAGAGGTAAAAAGGGAGGATGTGCGGACAACGCCTATGACGGATGCCAGAAAGCAGGAATGGCTGACCTGGCTTGGCGTAGATAAGATTTATACGGATCCGTATGCAGGGTGGCTGGACGGATACCGTTTTGAGCGTTCCGAAGACTTTTTGGTACAGATTTTGGGGGAGGATGCCAGTTATTGCATTTATGATTTTGTAAAATATGGGGAAAGTGCGCAGGACATTGAGACTTTTTTATACCGGGAACGGCATGGAAAGGAGCAGATATACCAATATCTGGAGAAGGAAGGAGGCCGTGCAGCAGGAGAAGTGTTCCGGGACAGGGAAAAACTTCCGTATGTGCGGTATTTGATACGAGGGGAGGATGCGGGATCAAATAAGGTTTCCAAAACTAAACAAATTACGTTATGCGGATGCCTGCATGGCCACTTGTTTGCGTGGGAGGTATTGGCCAAGAAACAGCATGATGTCCATTGGGCCAACGACGCGCTTCTCTTATATCTTGACAGCGTTTATGTGCAGGAGGATTATGCATGGGAGCATTTCAGGGAGTTTTGGGAAAATGGGGTTTTGTATCCCGGGCGGCCTGAAAAATTTGCCGGGACGGATCAGGTCATATTGGAGTATGCGCATGCTTATCTGGAACGGAATCCGGAGGTTTCCTTAAACCGGTCCATGGTGGATGCGATGGCTGCCGCCGGGGTGTTGGAAAACAGAAAAATTGGCGGGATATTCGGGGCCACTTATCTTGAACGGCATGGTCTGTCGGCAGAACAGGCCTGGCCGGGAGATACCATGAACCGGATGGAAGCGGCATCCTTTTATGCCTGGCTAGTGGATTCCTATTCCCTGGAAAAAACCCTGTCGCTAAACGATATAGCCTGTCCAGATTACGAAGAAATTTTCGGGAATTCCTATGTGGCTTTGGTCAAGGAGTGGAAAGCGTATTTGGCGGTAAGCCGGAGGAAGATTGAAAATTAAAATTTTCAATCGCGAGATTTGTGTCTGCGCGCTGCAAAGCAGCGCAGAAATGAGGGAAAATATGATGAATAGAAAAGGAATATCCGGGCTATTAGTGATGGATATTGCTACAATGGCAGTTTTGTATTTGATGCCTGATAGCTGGGGCGACTGGCAGGTGAAAAAGCTTCTGATTATTTTTATGGCGGTCGCAGCGGTTGTTTTGGTGGTTCTGCTTTCCGGGAAAAAGGAGAAGGAAACCCATGTACAGGTGACAAGTATTGACCCGGTCAGCCAGATGAACCCCGTTCAATACCTTACAAAGGGCGGTTCGGTCTGCGCAGGGTCAGACGGCAGGTATCATGTCACTTTTTTGCTTAAAGATGATACCAGACTGATTCTTTCCCTTTCGGGAAAGCAGGCGGGAACTCTGGAGACAGGAATGAGCGGCACACTGGTTCATAACGGTTCCGTATTTATAAGCTTTACCCCAAAGTAAACAAGGATTCCCCTCCTGCGTTATTATTCACGGCCAATGTCACTTAGTTAAGCCACGGGCTTTGGAAGGCGTGCCGACGGGCGGGGAAGGCGGATCCTTTTGCAGGCCGGACACCCCTGCC
>CARDPF010000266.1 GCA_948960675.1 uncultured Eisenbergiella sp. | reverse complement strand
GATGCTGTTGTGTGACTGGAGTTCAGACGTGTGCTCTTCCGATCTCAAAACAACAGGCATAAGGAGGAAAACAAAATGGCGGATTTTGGAACGCTGCTTGGCAGTGTCTGCATGCTGGATGGGGGAGAGAGCCGCGCGGTCAATGCGGAAAACCGGACGGGGGAAAAGGGAATGGGCGGAATGGCGGCCAGTGACCTGGGGCCATCCCGGAAGGGGTCTCCCTGCATTCCCAGTATCGCGCCCGGCGAAACCGCCGTGCTGGCGGACATCGACGGGGCCGGTGTGATTGAACACATTTGGATAACCGTGACGGACAAGACCAGCGACCGCAATCCTTTTGTGCTGCGGGATTTGGTGCTGCGTATGTACTGGGACGGGGAGGAACATGCTTCGGTGGAGTGTCCCCTGGGGGATTTTTTCTGCTGCGGGTTTGGAAAGGCGTGTACGGTCAATTCCATGCCGGTGGCAGTCAATCCCAACCGGGGCATGAACTGCTACTGGTCGATGCCCTTTGCCACCCATGCCCGCATCACGGTGGAGAACCAGAATGAGGAGCCGATTCCGGCATTTTTTTACCAGATTGATTTTTGCAAATATGAACGGATTTTGCAGGAGGCTGCTTATTTTCACGCACAGTGGAGGCGTCAGCCTGTTACGCAAAAAGGCAGGGACTATGTGGTGCTCGACCGGGTAGTTGGGAAGGGAAAGTATGTGGGAACCTATCTGGCCCTGAGCGTTTTGGAGCGCTATTGGTGGGGTGAGGGGGAAATGAAATTTTATATTGACGGGGATCAGGCGTATCCCACGATCTGCGGAACGGGGACGGAAGATTATTTCGGCGGCGCGTGGAGCTTTGGGGCCTATGATGCATGGGGAAAAATGCGGGAAAGTACATACCAGACACCGTTTTTGGGATACCCTTACTATTCTGCGGTGGATGAGACGGTAAGCAATCCTTTCCACAACGACGATGCGCCCACCATGCGGGGATTTTACCGGTGGCATTTACCGGATCCCATCCGGTTTCAGAAGGATTTGAAGGTGACGCTGCAGCAGATCGGCGTATCCCACCGGGGGTTGTTCGAGCGTCAGGATGATGTGGCCACCACGGCTTACTGGTATCAGACGGAGCCGCATACCGCTTTTGAAAAGCTGCCGGGCAGGCAGGAGCGCTGGCCCAGGTGATTGTGCAGGCAGATCGGGAGGAGTAGGATATGGAGAGACTGCAATATCATTTTGAACCCCAAAAGGGATGGATCAATGATCCCAACGGACTGATTTTTTACAAAGGAAAGTATCACGCCTTTTTTCAGCATTATCCCTATGCGCCCCACTGGGGGCAGATGCACTGGGGACATGCGGTGAGCGATGACCTGGTGCATTGGGAGGAACTGCCCATCGCGCTCTACCCCGACCAGCCTTATGAGGATACGGGCGGCTGCTTTTCCGGCAGCGCGGTGGAAAAAGACGGGGATTTGTATCTGATTTACACCTCCGTTTCCCGTGCGTTTGGACAGACCCAGTCCGTGGCGGTAAGCCATGACGGGCTGCATTTTGAAAAGTATGCCAAAAACCCGGTCATCGACCATTTCCCCGCACAGGCAAGCCATGATTTCCGGGATCCGAAGGTGACTTGGATGTATGGCGCTTATTATATGGTGACGGCATCTGGAAAGGACGGCGTGGGGAAGATTCTTTTGTACCGTTCTGCAGATTTGCTTGCGTGGGAATATTTGGGGGTACTGCTGGAGGGCAGCGAGTTTGGCGGCGTTTTGGAATGTCCGGACTTTTTCCCGTTTGGGGAAAAATATTTGCTTTTGTTTTCCCAGATCGGCAGGGACACAAAATCCACCATGTTTGTGTACGGGGATTTTGACGGGCGGCACTTTACGCCCCTCTCTTACCATACACCGCAGATCGGGCCGCACTATTATGCGCCCCAGACTTTTTTGGACGAAAAGGGCCGCAGGATTATCATCGGTTGGCTGTACAACAAGAACGAAGCCTTGAACGGGGATGTCGATTATGCCGGGGCCTTCACCATTCCCTGTGAGCTGCGGATGCGGCAGGGAAAGCTATGCATGTTTCCGGCAGGGGCTTGTGCCAAGCTGCTTGCAGACACCGACCCGTTGGTAAAACGGGAAGGCAAAAAATTGGTTCTCGAGGCGGAAAATGTAGATTTTGAACTGGCTTTTTTGGGAGAGGCAGAGGACGTGAAGGTTTTGCGGGACACAAAGTGCGTGGAAGTGTTTGTAAACGGCGGGGAAGCCGCGTTTACCTATTGGTTTGCAAAGCCATGAAGATTGACAGGCTGATCGGTATTCTGGCGGTTTTGCTGCAAAAGGATGTGGTGACGGCACCGCAGCTGGCGGAGCGCTTTGAGGTTTCCAGAAGAACCATCAACCGGGATATAGAAGACCTTTGCAAGGCCGGAATTCCGCTGGCCACAAGACAGGGGATCCATGGCGGCATTTCCATTATGGAAAATTATAAAATGGACCGCACCCTGCTGACCACCTCCCAGATGCAGGATATTTTGGCGGGATTGCGCAGTCTGGACAGTATCAGCGGCACCAACCGTTACGGGCAGCTGATGGAAAAGCTGTCGGCAGGCTCCTCCGATTTTATGACGGGCGGACAATCCGTGCTGATTGATCTTTCCTCCTGGTACAAGACTTCCCTCGCCCCTAAAATCGAAAAGATACGGGAGGCAATTGACGGCTGCCGGGAACTGGAATTTTATTACTATTCTCCCAAAGGGGAGGGTACGCGGAGAATTGAACCGTATTACCTGATTTTCCGCTGGGCGTCCTGGTATGTCTGGGGGTGGTGTGCCAAGCGGGAGGATTTCAGGCTGTTTAAGCTAAACCGTATGGACAGGCTTTGCCTTGCGGAGACGGTTTTTAAAAAGCGGGAGTTGTCCTGGCCGGATTTGGAGGACGAGCGGATTTTCCCGGGGGGAATCCGGGTGAAGATTTTATTTGACGCAAGCTGCAAATGGCGGCTGGTGGAGGCATTTGGGGCAGGCTGTTATGAAGAACTGGCGGACGGAAAGCTGTTGTTTGGGACGGACTATACCGATAAGGAAAATTTGCTTTCCTGGCTGTTTACTTTTGGGGACCGGGCCGAGTTGCTGGAGCCGGAGGAAATCCGGCAGGAAGTGTGCCGGATCTTAAATCGCATGCAGAAAAAGTACGGGGAATCACCCTGACGGTCCAGACGGCAATGTCATGACATTGCCGTCTGGATCATTACGGATAACCAGAGTTTTGTCGTAACAGTTTAGCCGAAGGATGAACTGTTACGGAAGATGCACACAAAACGCGATTTTATCGCGTTTTGGTGCGTAAAGCCCTCGCAAAATCGCGCACAGGGCTTGATTTTGACTTCGCGGGATTATGGCTGAACTGTTACACTGTATATGGCAATTTCAGTCAAACAGGATTTTATCCACCGTTACGAACTCATAGCCCTGCTTTTGGAGTTCGTCCACGATTTGCAGCGCTGCCGTCACGGTGGAATCATATTCGTCGTGCAACAAAATAATGGAATTTTCCTTTACTTTCGGTACTACTTTGTTGATCACACAGGCTGCGTCCCCGGTGCACCAATCCAGAGGATCAATCGTCCAGAGCACCGGAAACATGCTCAATTCCTCCTCAAAGCTTTTATCCCAGCTTCCATAGGGAGGACGCACGTATACCACTTCTTCCCCCGTAATTTCCCTGATAATATCATTGGTTTTGACCAGTTCTTCCTTGAAAAGTTCCCTGTTGGAGCGGTTAAGCTGCAAATGGCTATACGTGTGGTTTCCGATCAGGTGTCCTTCCTCATGCATCCGTTTAACCAGTTCCGGATAGCTTTCCGCATTTTTTCCGGTGATGAAAAAGCTGGCCTTTACCTGCCTTTTCGCAAGGCCGTCCAATAGCAAAGCCGTCCGGGTCGGATCCGGCCCATCGTCAAATGTCAGCGCAATTTTTCCCTTATCGGGATTTTTTTCCCCGTTTAGTCCTTCCGATGACACCTGCATCTGCCCCTCCTGTCCGTTCTGGCGTCCGCCATGCCAGAAACCGGTTACAAGGGCAGACCACCGCAGTCTGCCGGCCCCCCATGCAAACAACAAAACCACCAGCAAAAGCGTTACAATAAACAAAAGAAGGTTTCTATCGTTTTTCCACATTCCAGGCTCTCACAAACTCCCTTTCCTATATCATATGCAAAAGTCCCATCGGACTGCCCCAAAAATTTTCTTATTTTTGGGGTTCCCAAACGCAGCAAACTGTGCTATAATTCAATTCATGCAGATGTAGTTCATTGGTAGAACATCAGCTTCCCAAGCTGAGGAGGCGGGTTCGATTCCCGTCATCTGCT
>CARDPF010000265.1 GCA_948960675.1 uncultured Eisenbergiella sp. | reverse complement strand
GAGCGGTTTGCATGGCAGGGAAAGGAAAGCGGCGTAGGAAAAGGCGCAGGAGAAACCGGAATATCCGGATTTTTTTAATTACGTTTTTGCTAACGGTGGTGATCGGCGGCGTGGGAATGCTTGGCAGTATGGCCTTTGGAAGGTGGCATGGGACTGCGGCCATGGCCAGTGCAAAGGAACCGTTGGGAAAGGCGCCGGAAGTTGAATCTCATGCGGAAGGTAATCAGGCAGATGGGGACAGTGCGCTGTCGAACGGGCAAGACGGGACGGGAGAAGGGGATAATCCAAAGGAAACGGTTTTGGAAGGTGGCATTGGGACGGAAACCGGCCAGAACCGGCCTGAGGATGTATTGCAGGAACTTTATGCCAGCGGCGCATTTTCACCCGAGGACAAAGTATACGTCAGGGAGGCGGCGAATCCGCAGGAGGTCTCCGTGGTTTTTGCAGGGGACATATTATTTGATGACAATTATGCGATCATGGCACGGATGAAACAGAGGGGCGGTGCAATAGAGGGCAGCATTTCTGCGGATATGCTGGAAGTGATGCGCGGTGCGGACATCTTTATGGTGAATAATGAGTTTCCGTATAGCAGCCGCGGGGAACCGACACCGGATAAAATGTTTACGTTCCGGGGCAGGCCGGAGTATGCGTCTTATTTGCAGGATATGGGGGCGGACATTGTCTCCCTTGCCAATAACCATGCCAGCGACTATGGGACGGTTTCCCTGACGGATACCCTCGATATTTTAAACGCAATGGAAATGCCCTGTGTGGGGGCGGGGAGGAATGTGGAGGAGGCGGCCAGGCCGGCCTATTTTGTGGTGAACGGTTTAAAAATCGCGTTTTTATCCGCAACCCAAATCGAAAGGATGGAAAATCCGGCGACAAAGGGGGCAGGGCCGGACAGCCCGGGGGTGTTCCGCTGCCTGCAGATCGACCGGCTTTTGGAAGAGATCCGGCGGGCAAAACAAATCAGCGATTTTGTGATTGTCTATATTCACTGGGGAACGGAATCCACGGACGAGATCGACTGGGCCCAAAAAGAGCAGGCTCCTAAAATAGCGGAGGCGGGGGCAGACTTGATCATAGGGGATCACCCCCATGTATTGCAGCCGCTGGGATATAGCATGGATGTTCCGGTAGTTTACAGCCTCGGGAACTTCCTGTTTAATTCCAAGGCGCAGGATACCTGTCTGGTAAGGGCGGTACTGGATGGAAACGGTTTGAAAAGCCTGCAGTTTATACCGGGCAGGCAGGAGGACTGCAGTGTGTCCATGCACCATGGGGCGGAGAAGGAACGGGTGCTTTCCTATATGAGGAGCATTTCGCCGGGCGTTGCAATTGATGCGGAAGGTTATGTCACTTGCGCACCGTGAGAATTGAACTGTTGTTACTATTTACGGGCAATCTCACTTAGTTAAGCCACGGGTTTGGGGAGGCGTGCCGACGGGCGGGGAAGGCGGCTCCTTTTGCGGGCCGGACACCCCTGCCGGGTGGACGGTTCCTTGCGCATGCATACATGCAAACGGTGGGATTTCCCAAAATGCCATTTCATTCCTGCAAAAAAACGCGAGTTACCGGAACCTTTTCAAATTTTTTAAAAGTGCTTGACAGTGTGGTTACAGGTATGTTATGGTAACAACGGTTGTTAAGACCATGCCGAAGACAGCAGGTACCGGGAAACCGGTGTAAGCAAGAAGCACCTGCCGAGGAATGAAGAGTACAGAAATGTCTGATTCCCTCCCTGCCTTTGGACAGGGAGGTTTCTTTTTCAAAATCCTCTTTTATCGGCAAAGAATCTACAAGGAGGTAAGATCATGGCAAAAGTTGAATTGAAACAGCCCGTTGTGCAGGAAATTTCCGAAGCGGTAAAAGATGCACAGTCCGTTGTTCTGGTTGACTATCGCGGACTTACCGTGGAGCAGGATACCGCTCTGCGCAAGAAACTCCGTGAGGCCGGGGTTACGTACAAGGTGTACAAGAACACGATGATGAACTTTGCATTCAAGGGAACGGATCTTGAGGCGCTGGTGCCTTATCTGAACGGCCCTTCCGCGCTTGCGGTTTCCAAGACGGATGCTACCGCGCCCGCCAGGGAACTGGCGGATTTCGCCAAGACGGCTGACAAGCTGGAGATTAAGGGCGGCATGGTGGAAGGCAATGCGTATGATGCAAAAGGCATCGCGCAGATTGCCCAGATTCCCGGAAGGGAAGCGCTTATTTCCAGGCTGCTGGGAAGCATGCAGTCACCTATCACCAATCTGGCACGTGTCCTGAACCAGATTGCGGAGAAGGATGGGGAGGCGGCCCCTGCAGAAGCCTGACCGGCAAGGCAGGTGAATTTGCGGTGCGCTGGGGCGCAGCATGTAACATGACAAACGGCAGGGGCACGTCCCCTTGCAAAATGAATAACGGAGGTAAACAAAAATGGCTAAATTGACCACTCAGGAATTTATTGATGCTATCAAAGAGATGACCGTGTTAGAGTTAAACGATCTCGTAAAAGCTTGCGAAGAAGAGTTTGGCGTATCTGCAGCGGCAGGCGTTGTTGTGGCGGCGGCAGGCCCGGCGGCAGAAGTTGAGGAGAAGACCGAGTTCGATGTGGAACTGACCGAGGTTGGCCCTAACAAGGTTAAGGTCATCAAAGTGGTTCGTGAAGTAACCGGCCTTGGCCTGAAGGAAGCGAAGGATGTTGTTGACGGCGCTCCCAAGGTTGTCAAGGAAGGCGCTTCTAAGGAAGAAGCCGAAGACATCCAGAAGAAGCTGGAAGCGGAAGGCGCAAAAGTTACGCTTAAATAAGCAAACCATGATCTTACATGCAGGGGGAGCCGCAGATGCGGATCCCCCTGTTTTAAATTTAAGAAATTATTTGTTGACTTTGGTGGGGATTTGTGCTAGAGTGTAGGGTGCATTACTGTGTTAGACTATGCCATTTTGTGCGCGTAATACCGAACATTAGTGGTTAAAGAAGCCTATACAGGATAAGAAGATGCCAAAGTTTAGGCTTTATAGTACAGCAGGCTGTGCAGGGTGCGGTTTGCTTTTTGGAAACCGCAGCGACATGTAGTAGTCAATCATAAGAACGGGGTGAATTGTCAATGGAAAAAAACAGAATACGCCCGATTGCCGCAGGCAAGAATGTGCGCATGAGCTATGCACGACGGAAAGAAGTACTGGAAATGCCCAACCTGATAGAAGTCCAGAAGAATTCGTATAAATGGTTTCTGGAAGAGGGGTTGAAAGAGGTATTTGACGATATTTCGCCGATTTCTGATTACAGCGGGCATCTGAGTCTGGAGTTTGTGGACTTTGAGCTGTGTGAAGACGATGTGAAATATTCTATTGAGAAGTGCAAGGAGAGAGATGCGACATATGCTGCTCCTCTTAAAGTAAGAGTACGGCTATATAATAAGGAAAAAGAAGAGATCAGCGAGCATGAGATTTTTATGGGCGATCTTCCATTGATGACAGAGACGGGAACTTTTGTCATCAATGGTGCGGAGCGTGTCATTGTCAGCCAGTTGGTGCGTTCTCCCGGGATTTACTACGGAATCAGCCATGATAAAATCGGTAAGCGCCTGTATTCCTGTACCGTGATTCCCAACCGGGGTGCATGGCTGGAATATGAGACGGATTCCAACGATGTATTTTATGTCCGTGTGGACCGCACCAGAAAAGTGCCGATTACCGTTTTGCTGCGCGCGCTGGGCGTGGGAACCAACGACGAGATCCGGGAACTTTTCGGGGATGAGCCCAAGATCGAGGCGAGTTTTGCGAAGGACACGGCGGAGAATTACCAGGAAGGCCTGCTGGAACTTTATAAGAAGATTCGTCCCGGCGAGCCTTTGAGTGTGGAGAGCGCGGAGAGTTTGATCAATGCCATGTTTTTTGACCCCAGAAGGTATGACCTGGCTAAGGTGGGGCGTTACAAGTTCAACAAGAAGCTGATGCTGCGCAACCGGATTAAGGGACATGAACTGGCAGAGGACGTCGTGGATGTAACCACGGGGGAAGTTCTGGCGGCAGCGGGCACGAAGGTGACGATGGAACTGGCGGACGAGATCCAAAACAGTGCGGTTCCGTATGTATATATTCAGACAGAAGAGAAGAAGGTAAAGGTTTTGTCCAGCATGATGGTGGATTTGACCCATTATGTGGATTGCGAACCGAAGGAACTGGGCATTACGGAACTGGTGTACTATCCGGTTTTGGCACAGATCTTGGAGCAATATGCGCAGGATCCGGAGGAACTGGCGGAGGCCATCCGGAAAAATGTCCATGAACTGATTCCCAAGCATGTAACCAAGGAAGATATCATTGCTTCCGTTAATTATAATATCCATCTGGAATATGGCATCGGGAACGATGACGATATTGACCATCTGGGCAACC
>CARDPF010000264.1 GCA_948960675.1 uncultured Eisenbergiella sp. | reverse complement strand
TTTCCGCCGCTTTGCCTCCCGGATTACACGTACCAGCCCGTTCACGTCATGCCCGTCCACCGGTCCTAAATAGGTAATCCCGATATCCTCAAACCACATACCCGGAATTACCAGCTGTTTTAAGCTGTTTTTCACACGCCGCACACCTGTCACCACACCGTCGCCATATTTCGTCCTGCGGACCGCGTCGTAAATATTGTCCTTCACGTCCAGATATGCGTTGGATGTGCGGATATTATTCAAATATTTGGAAACCCCTCCTACATTCTCGGATATGGACATGTTGTTATCATTCAGAATAATGATGAAATTGCTTTCCATCCTGGCCGCATTATTCAAGGCCTCATAGGCCATGCCGCCCGTCAGGGAACCGTCCCCGATAACGGAGATGATGGTGTGGTTTTCGCCCTGCATGTCCCTTGCCCGCACCAATCCCAGCCCTGCGGATATGGATGTGGAACTGTGCCCGGTATCAAAGCAGTCGCAGTCGCTTTCTTTTCGTTTGGGGAAGCCGCTCATGCCGCCGTATTTGCGCAGCTGGTCAAAGCCCTCCCGCCTTCCCGTCAAAAGCTTGTGCGTGTAGGACTGGTGTCCCACATCCCACACAATCTTGTCCTGCGGCAGATGCAGCACCAGATGCAGCGCCATGGTAAGTTCCACTGCGCCAAGGTTGGAGCCCAGATGCCCGCCGCACACGCTGATTTTTTCAATCAAAAACTGCCGAATCTCCTCCGCCAGAAGCGGATAGTCTTTCGGGTCTATGTTTTTAATATCGTTTGTCTGCCGTATCTGTTCCAGAAGCATGGCGTACACCTCTTTTCCTTATTTTTCCCGCGTAATCAGGTTTCGGATCAACTCCTCCAAAAACGGGCTGCGGACCGGAAGCGCGCGCAGCCCTTCCATCGCCTCCTCCGACATTCTCCTCACATCTTTTCTGGCTTGTTCCAAACCGTTTAAGCTGACATAGGTCACTTTTTGGTTTTTCTCGTCGCTCCCCGTCTGCTTTCCCAAAACCT
Source organism: uncultured Eisenbergiella sp. (assembly GCA_948960675.1). GTDB lineage: Bacteria > Bacillota > Clostridia > Lachnospirales > Lachnospiraceae > Gallintestinimicrobium. Next base: position 3,381 of record CARDPF010000264.1, on the reverse strand, counting down.
CTGTGGAACCGGTGACATCCAAAATATCATCCTGAATCTGAAAAGCCATCCCGACGTTTTGCGCAACCTTTTCCATAACGGACACAAAAGCGGCATCCGCCCCCGCCAGCAGCGCGCCGATCATCATCGCCGCCTCAATCAACGCCGCCGTCTTATTTTTGTGAATATAAAGAAGCAGGGCATCCGTCACTTCTTCGGCAGGCAGTCCCTCCGCACATAAATCGGCACATTGGCCGCCCACCATTCCGTAAACCCCTGCTTTTTGCGCAAGAATCTGTAACGCCTGTCCCACCGCCTCATAAAGATGCAGGGCATCCTCTGCATGCCCTTGGCCATCCGTATAACCTGAAACCCTGCCGATCATGGAAAATGCCCTGCCTGCCGTCTCAAATGCATAGTTGAGCAGGGCGTCCCCTGCCAGCACAGCCATACCGGCGCCATAAACACGCCAGGTCGTCTCCCGGCCCCTGCGGTAGGCATCATTGTCCATATCCGGCAGGTCATCATGCACCAGCGAATAATTGTGGATCATTTCCAGCGCCGCCATGAAAGGTTCCACAATCTTGGACTGCCCGCCAAACAACACATAGCTTTCCTTCATCAAAACCGGCCGCAGCCGTTTTCCCCCGGCAAATATGCTGTAATGCATCGCCTCCAGCACCTTCTCCTGAAAGCCCTCCTTTTTAGGCAGATACTTCTTTAAAACATCCTCCGCCTCCTGCGTCCGTGCGGCAAGCATTTCCTCAAAATTCATCCAGGTTTCCCTCCCCGTTTAGCACCAGTACCTTTTTTTCCACTTTATCAATACTCTCATTACAATATTGCAAGAGCTGCATTCCTTTCTGGTACACGGCAAAAGACTCCTCCAAGGAAATATTCTCATCCTCCAAAGTCTTTGTAATCTGCTCCAGCTGCGCAAACGCCTCCTCCAATGTCATGTTTTCCCCTGCCATTGCCATCTTTCCTTCTCTTTCACTTTTGCTATGATTTTGCCGTTCTTTACATGGATGGTCAAAAGTTCCCCGTCCCGCACCTGTTCCACATCCGTCACCGTACGCCCGTCCTGTGCGGACACATGGGAAAATCCCTGGTTTAGCTTTTCCAAAGGCGACGCTCCCCGCATCCTTTCCACATAAAGGGAAAGCATGTGACGCCTGTCCGCAAGCTTCCCCTGCATACGCGCAGAAATCCTCTCCTGCATCTGTGTCAAATAGTGGCGCTTTTCCCGGACCTGACTCATGGGGCTTAAATACTGCAGTTTAATCCGGTACTGCCGAAGCGTCATCCTGCTCTGCTGTGCCTTCCTTTTCATGCCGTAGGTAAGACTGCCGCTAAGTTCTTCCATCCTGGCTTTGAGCAGGCTGTAATCATATACCGCCAGTTCTGCCCCCGCAGAAGGCGTGGGCGCCCGCAAATCCGCCACATAATCGGCAATCGTCGTATCCGTCTCGTGTCCGACGGCGGATATTACCGGCACACTGCAGTCAAAAATGGCCTGTGCAACCACTTCCTCGTTGAATGCCCATAAGTCTTCGATAGAACCTCCGCCGCGCCCCACGATCATCACGTCCACGCCTGCATTCTCCAGCGCGCGGATGCCGTTGACAATGCTTTGGGGCGCCTGCTCCCCCTGCACAATGGCCGGATACAGGATAATCTGTACATAAGGATTTCTTCTTGTCGCGATATTGATAATATCACGCACCGCCGCCCCCGTAGGGGCCGTCACCACCCCTAAAGTCCGGATATAGGGTGGGATCGGCCGTTTATACTCTGCGCTAAACAGTCCCTGTTCCTGCAGCTTGCGCTTGAGCTGCTCGAACTGTTCGTAAAGCAGCCCGTCCCCGTCCGGAAAAATCTCCCTTGCATACAGCTGGTATTTACCGTCCCTCTCATAGACATCCACAGTACCGGCCGCCACTACCTGCTGTCCCTCCCGCATCAAAAACCTAAGTCCGCCCCGGTTTCCCGCAAACATGACGCAGGCAATCGTCCCCTTTGCGTCCTTTAGGGTAAAATAAATATGACCGGAAGAATGATATTTGCAGTTGCTCACCTCACCTTTAACCAAAACGGACTGCAGCATAAAGTCCTGCGTAAACATATGCTTAATGTAAGAATTGACCTGCGTCACTGTATAAACATTTTTCATACCCGTTCCCATTTTACGCAAACTTGGCCAACACCCCGTTGACAAATCCGGCCGAATTGTCCTGCCCGAATTTTTTGGCCAACTCTACCGCCTCATTGATGGCCACACCGGTGGGAATCTCCTCGTCGTATTTGATCTCATAAACGGCCAGACGGATAATCGTCAAATCCACTTTCCCCATCCGTTTCGTATTCCACCCCATTGCAGTATCATTGATCATTTTGTCGATCTCTTCCAGCCTCTGCGCAATCTTCTCATATTTTCCCTGGATATAGGCAATGTCCTTCTCCCCTGCAGCAATCTCCCCATCCGCAAAAAAAAGACTGCATTGTTCGGACATATCCTGCAAGTCGTTAAACTCTACCCGAAACAAAAGCTTAAAAATCTGTTCCCTCTGCTCTCTTCTGTTCATCTGTGCTCCCGTATGCCACGCATAAGCGTTTATCCCGCAAAGATTACCCGGTCTTCTATTTTCCCCCATTCAAATTCACGCCGGCGATACGGACATTCACATCCGTGACCGTAAGTCCGGTCATGTTCTCAATCGCATTCTTGACACGCTCCTGTACCTTCCGGCTGGTGCCTGGAATGTTATAGCCATATTCCATCAATACGGCAAGTTCAACCTTTACGCTCGAACGGATCACTTCCACCCGGACTCCTTTGGTAAGGTTTTTGACCCCAACCTTGCTCATCAGTTCATTGGAAATGGTTCCCGCCATGGAACAAACCCCTTCCACCTCTGTCGCCGCCAAAGACGCGATCATGGCAACAACTTCATCGGCAATCTGTACCGTACCGATGTCCCCGGACTCCTGCAATTTACACGTATCGTTCCTCATTTCTTTTTCCATTATATTTCCTCATTTCTGCGCGGCCTTACATGGCTTGTTCACCAAGACAATACGTCCGCGCAGATTTGCGGATACCGCGCAGACACAAACCTGCACACTTACGGACTGCCATGGGCAATTGATTTTGCATAAGCCCCTTTTTACCCTGCCTTACCTGTAATTATACCAAAACCTTTCCCGTTTGCCTATCCTTTTTTAACAATCATTGCATCCGCCCCCACCCTTGTATCATGTTCTCACGGAATGCACAGTTTATGCACATGTCTGACCCGTGAACCAAATGACATGATGTTGGACTCTGGTATCATGACATTGCCCATGAATCGTAACTTACATCCAGAAACTTAAAATCCGCTTCTTTGGTGAATCCGCATA
>CARDPF010000263.1 GCA_948960675.1 uncultured Eisenbergiella sp. | reverse complement strand
GGAAATTCCCCAAAATGCAGGACGGCCCTGCGGCAGGGCGCAAAATCGTCCAAACGCAGTGCGTTCTTTTGCGCCCTGTTGCGTTTAGGGTCGGCCTGTATTTTGGAGGAATTTCCCGTTTCGGATCCCGCAAGCCTGCAATGCCTGCGCCCCTTTTCCATGGCAGGGTATCCCGCCCGCCTGCCGTCCGGCTGTAGCCTTCCGTGGGGACGGGCCTGCCTGACGGGAAGGACGAACCGAACCGGAGGGCTCCACACTCCCTAATCCTGTATTTTGTAGGCTTTTACACCGTGGGCGGGGACGGCCGCTGAGATGACCGGGGATGTAGTTTGGGTTTCGGTTTTGTCCCAGAGGTCGAAAAGACGATGCGTTGGGAAAGCGGAGAGCTTTTCGTCCAGATCGGCAAGTTTGACGGAAATCTCCGCCTCCTCCTCGCCCAGGTTAAACAGCGCCACATACAGGCTTGCGCTTTCTTCATCCCTGCTTTTCCAGACCGCATATTCCTGCGTGCGCACAAGCTGGACGCCATGGCAGCTTTCCTTTAGCAAGGCAAGCAGGTCGGTGTTGGTTAACAGGGAAAGCGTCCATTCGTCCATTCTGGTAAGTTCGGCCCCTACCATCAGGGGGGATCGGAACATACACCACAATGTCATCATGGTCTTTTGCTCTTCCTTGGTAAAATTGGTGAAACGCTCCTCCCCAAATCCTTTTCCCAGATATCCCAGAGGCAGCATATCACAGTCCGGAAAGCATCCTTTTTTCACATGGTCCTGCCACAGCTCACAGCGCCAAAACATGGCCTTTAACAATTCCCACTTGTCCCAGAAGTCATCCGTGATCCGCCACATATTGGCACAGTCTGCGTATTCCCAGGCACGGTCAATGTGGGCGGGGCCCGGCGAAAGGCTCAGTACAATGGGACGGCCGCATTTCTCGATTGCACGATGCAGCATCCTGGTTTCTGCCCAGCCGTTAAAGGGAAGCTCCCTATACAACCGGCTGTCGCAAATATCGTCACATTTGATGAAATCCACCCCCCACTGCGCATACATGGATAACAGGGAATCATAATAGGCCTGCCCCTCCTGCGTATCGTATACGCCGTACATATCCGGGTTCCAGGGGCAAACGGAAGAAGGATCGGCCACCAGGTTCGCCGTCGTATCGGTTCCCAGAACCGGGCAGTGCTCCTGCGCCGCCCTGCGGGGAATCCCTCGCATGATATGGATTCCAAATTTCAGCCCCAGACTATGCACATACTCCGCCAGCGGCCCAAAACCCCTGCCGCCTGCAGACGAAGGAAACCTTGCCGGAGCCGGCTGCAGCCTTCCATAGCGGTCCATCTCCAGATCATCAAAGGGGATATACTGGAACCGGTCCCGCATGCTTCCCGCGCCGTTTGCATACCACTGGATATCCACCACCACATATTCCCAGCCAAAGTTTTTTAAATGAGCCGCCATATAATCGGCGTTGGCCTTTACCTGTGCCTCATTCACGCAAGTGTCATAATAATCGTAGCTGTTCCAGCCCATCGGCGGCGTCTTTGCAAAATTGTTCTTGTCCATAGCATCCTCCAATCCGGTAATTTTTTGATACAAAAATCACCATTGCCTTTTCCTTGTTAGCTATAGTATAATTGCTTTATCTTTTATATACAAGAATACTTCTTTGACCGGAAAGGTAAATTTTTGATGGAATACGGATTTGGTAACTACGGATTTTTGCAACAGGGGAAAATGAAAAATCCCCCTCTGGTACTGTTGGACTTAGGGGTGGAAAGACGCTGCCGGGAGGCTTACGGATACGAAAACAAAAACCGCACCGGCTACGGCGGATATCTGCTGCAATACACGCTAAACGGCTGCGGCGTCTATGAAATCCCGGGACAGAAATTTTACCTGTCCGCAGGAAAAGGATTTTTTGCAAAAATGCCGGAGGACAGCCGGTATTATCTTGCCTCCCCCCACACTCCCCCTGTTTCCACAATCTCCCCCGATGGGGAATGGGAATTTTTTTATCTCCATTTCGACGGTTTGGCCGCATATCCCTTTTGGGAAACCGTCCGGGAACTTTCCGGCCCCGTGTTTTCTTTTGCACCCCAAAGCCCTCCGGCCCGCCTGTTTTTGCAGTTTTTTGAAAAATGCCGGGAAATGCGGCCCTCTGCCCTCTATGAGACGGGTGAATTTTTGTACCGCTTCCTCACCTGCCTGGTGCGGGAACTGGAAGCGCCCTCCCCGGAAGGCTCTGCGCTGGTAAAGCAGGCCTCCTGCTGCCTGCGGGAACGTTTTTCTTCCCTGCAGGGCATCGGGGAAGTGGCTAAGGCCTGTCATGTCTCCCAGGAACACTTGACCCGTACCTTCCGCGCTGAAACCGGACAGACCCCCTTACAATATTTGACCCGCCTCCGGATCGAACACGCACTTTTCCTGCTCCTAAACACAACGGACAGCATCGAACATATCGCGGCCGCCTGCGGTTTTCTAAACGGCAACTATTTCGCCAAAGTATTCCGCCGCTACCTCCACTGCTCCCCGGAAGAATACCGCAAAAGAAACCGCTGCTAAACCGTTATCAGCGGATTTTCAGTTTTGTCTCCCCCAGCCACACTTCACTAATTTGGTTAGGATCCATAATCCGTCCTTCCTCATAGCTGGCAATTTTTTCACAAAACAATCCTCCCGAACTGCAGGCCTCTCCTCCGGTTTGTTTTCTTTGGCCGTCTCCGGTTTGCACCGTTATTGGCAGACCAAAAAAACTGTCCTTTATGGCCGAATGCGTTTCCAAATCTGCCCCCTTTGCCATAACAGCCCCAACGCAGATTCCCAGAGGCGTGACCTCCACCCGGTATACATAATAGCAATCCCCCTGTGACTCCACCTTTGTCCACTGCCATTTTTTCCGGTTCTTACTTTTGGGTATTTCCAGCCAGACCTGCCAGGCGCCTTGGGCCAGCGTGTTTTCCCCCTCCTGTGTAACCTCTGTAATTTTTGAAAACTCCAGCACAAGCTTCTTTCCCTGCAACTTGCCATGGAAGCTATAGTCCAGCAAAAATGCCAGCTGGTTTTCCTTTTCCCACTTGATTTGCGCCACCGAGCCGCCGCCGGACAATACATCCACAATCCCCTTTTTTTCGTCGGTCAAAATGCCCAAAGGCATGGAACCCTCCAGCCAGTAAGTGTTCCCGCCAGAAAACGTCACGCCCTCTGGCGCCGTCACCGTGACAAGGGCGCAGACACGCTTTCCGTCACTGGCGGCCTCCACCACCTCCACCACAAATCCCTGTGCCGTCGCTTTACCGGACACCTTGCCTTCCATTTCCCCATAAAGCTGTCTGGTCCGTCCGTCAGAAACCTGAAAATATGAGGCAAGCCAGCCGTTTGCAGAGCCTCCCGCCAAGGCCGCAAGCCCCAATGCCGCTGTCAGGATACAGGCTGCAAGCACAACTGGCCACCGCTTCCCCCGCCTTCTTTTTGTATACGTTTCCTGCAAAAGCGCCTCCGTTTCCGTCAGGTCAGCTTCCATCGGCTCCAGATATTCCAACCACTCCTCCGCTTTCATTCCGGCATCACCCCCTTTTGCATCAATTCCTTCCGAAGCCTTTTCCTGCCCCTGCGCAGACGGTTCTCCACCTGCTTATCCGAAAGTCCCAGTCTTGCGGCAATTTCCCTGACCGGCATAAAATAAAAATAACGCATCAAAAAAATGTGCCTGTCCGGTGCCTTCATGGCGTGCACCGCCTCCCGAATCACCCGGGCATTCTCTTTCCCCGAAATTTCATTCGTAAAATCAGGTTGGATTCCCAGTTTCTCCTGCGGCCCAAAATCCGCAAGGGGAACCGTTTGTTTCCCGGCAATCTTACGCCAACGGTCGATAGCCGTGTGACGCGCAATCCCGTAAATCCACAAAAGGAGACTTCCTTTTTCCTCCCGATAGGCTTCGATTTCCTGCCAGACCTTCATATAAATATCGGATACACATTCCTCTACATCCTCCCTGTGGCATGCGCCTAAGATTTTCCCCGCCATCCATTCCACATTGTGTCCGTAAGTCTCTATAAGGGCCGTCATTCCCTCTTCCTGCCGCCTTTTCAGCAGCCGGACAATTTCTTCGTCCCGCATTCCGTTTTCCCCGCTCCGTATTTTCCCAAACCACTGCTCACAGAATATATTGACTTGTCATATCTTACTATGAAAGCCCCGACCGGCAGCCGGACGTATGTGCAAGCAAGCTTGCACATACGCCCGGATATCGGGCGGGCAAGCCGGTATGAGCAAGAAGGGCGAGAGCCCGGATTGCGAATACCGGCGGCGGTTGCGGAAGCGCCACAGGCGCGGAGCAACCGGCTTTCATGCGTAGTGGCGCGCCGACAATGGCGCATGCCAGTTTACTATGAAAGCCCCGACCGGCAGC
>CARDPF010000262.1 GCA_948960675.1 uncultured Eisenbergiella sp. | reverse complement strand
CTACGCAGATACGCCTTCATTTTCTCCCCATACAAATACGGATCGTTTCCCCGCACAATCCCCCATTCCATCAAAAGCGCCGCCGCTCCCGTCACCAGCGGTGTGGCGAAAGAAGTCCCCGTCACCCGTAAGGAGCCCCCTCCCGCCGCAGGCGCCAAAAGATTCACACCCGGCGCCGCCAAGTCCGGCTTGGTATCCGCAAATACCGTCTCGTTTTGTAAAAAAAGCGGCGCGCCGCGGCCTGAAAAATCCGCATACGCATCATATTCCGCATAGACCGCCCCCACCGTCACCACCTTTGCAGCGGTTCCCGGAATGGTCAGGGAAAGCTGCGGCGCAGGGCGCACGAACCGGGTTCCCGCCGCACGGACCTCCTGACCGGGCAGATACATCTGGTATTCCCCGGAAACGGCCTTGACAGCCTCCAGCCGGATCGTCCACAGCCCCGCTTCAATGTAAGTCTGCCTTGGCAGCAAATCAAAAAATATTTCCTGCTGGACAGAATAGGGGGACGGCTGGCCCGCATATACCAGCACCTCCGTTGACTGTGTGAGCACATACTGCCTGCCAATCTGGGAAAACTGTACCGGGATTTCCTGTCCGGAGGGGGAACGAAGCGTCACCAAAAACAGGTCCGCATAATTTTTCCAAAGCTGTATGCTCAGCGTCCTCTCATAGTCTGCCACCGCCAACTCCACGGTTTCTACTGCCCCTGTTCTAAGCCGCCCCGCCGCATGTCCGGAGGAGGCCCCCTCGTTGCCGCTGCCCACACAAATGACGGTACGTCCGCTTTCCGCTGCATTATCCAGAAAACGGGCCAGCAGGGAGGAACCGTCATGCGGACCGTAGCTGTTTCCGAAGCTGATATTGACGGATACCGGCTTTTGCAGCTGCCGGGCTTTTTGCAAAACCCACGCAACCGCCCGCATCAGTTCGGTGGTATGGGGAAATCCGGTCTGCCGGTTGGCAAGCTTCACCACAAGCAGCTGCGCCCCCGGCGCAACGCCCCGCAAAAGCGGATCCGGATTGCCCCCCGCCGCAATCGCTGCAACGGTCGTTCCGTGCCCCGACCGGTCAATGCTTGGCACCAAAGAAAAAGCGCTGTCCCGGCTTTGGGTCTCCAGCGCCATGTCAATCTGTTCTTTTGAAAACTCCACCCCGATGGCAAACCCGGAAGGAGGCGCATAGTTCTGTCCGTTTGGCGCAGCCACATCCAATGTCTGATCCCACAAAAAAGCGATCCGGCTGCTGCCGTCCTTTTCCCGGAAATCCGGCAGGTAATAGTCGATGCCGGAATCAATCACCGCCACCAGCACACCCTCCCCGGACAATCCTGCCCTGCCCCCGCCAGGCCGCGCCATACTCCCTGTCAGCGGTAGAATACAACTCACCCGTTTTGCCTCATACAACCCGTTTAATAAGTTTTTGGGCATCTCCACATACTCCACCTCCGGCGCAGCCGCCAATGCCCCAATCAGGCGCTGCGGCACATTCACCACTGCGTATCCGGCAAGCAGTTCCTCCGCAAAAATCCCCTGTGCCCGCAAGCCCTCCAGACTGCCGCTGTATTTTATGATTAATTCCCATGTCTGTTGTTCCTGGTCAAATCCCACACCCAGCACACCGGAACGCTGCCGCTCCTCCTGTGAAGATTCCAGACTTAAATTTAAAATATCCTCCAATTTTTGTGAAACCATACCGCCATACCCCAAAACCGCCGCATAGCCGCAGCAGCCTGTACAGACCTGCCCGTTACGCAGCCAAGTTTTTTTACCATAATATGATTCCCGGTTCCCATACGCCACCGGATCCGGCCACATTGCGGTATGGGCAGCGGTCCGGACAGGCCTGTGCCGCCTTTCGTTCTCCGTCCCGGGATTTCACTGCGTAACAAACGCATATTCCGCCACGCCGTAATACCCGTTTTTATCAAAGCTTTCCTTTTCCCATTCCGCTATCAATCCATACACAAACCCGGATTCCAATTCCAGAAGCGGCATCTCCCCCTTATAGGACAACACCGAAACCGGCTCTGCATCCGACTGCCCAAGGGCTGACATTTCCCATTTCCGGATCGTCAGCACGTCCGGTTCCACCACGCAGGAACAACAAAACGGAATGAAATCCAGCCCGTTATACCGGGGAAGCTGCAAAACCGGGGTACGGGCAAGCTTTTCATCATCCAACGGATGGGCGCCGCAGGCCGCAATTCCCGTCATTTCCCCATTTTCCCCGTAATTCCAGGTGTAACCGATCGGCGATATGGTAAAACATGCAAACGAAGAGGACAACGCGTCCTTAAGGGAAAGCTGCGGTGCTTCCGTAAGTAAAGTGTCTTCCCTGTCCTCCCCCGTAGGGTTACATTTCCCGAAACGCAGCCAATGCAGTTCTTTTGTTTCACCGTAAGGCATATACACCTGAATCTCGTTTTCGGCTCCATATTGATATCCATAACCCACGCCGAAATTGGACTGATTGTCCTGCGCGGGAACCTCGTTTTGCGAAACTGCAAGGGTAATCTCCCCGTCCATCATGCCGCACCGCAAATCCTCATCGGCAAACTCCCCTGCATACCGGTAAAGTTCGGAATTGACCATCACCAGCAAGGGAAGGGGCTGCCCTTCCTGCCCCGCTTCCGGCCCGTCCTTTTTCGTTTCTTCATTGCCGGTTTCTTCCTGCGGATCGGTTTCCAGAACATTTCCGGAGGCCGCCCCGTTTTTCCCCTCCCCTGCCGTTTCCATGGATTTGGTATCCGCACCGGCATCCCCTGCCGCTGCTTTAGACGCCAAGGCCTCCTGTTGTCCGTTTTCCCAAAAGCCACAGCCCAAATACCAAAACATCCCCAGAATTACCAAAACCATCCCACAATACCTTCGCATCTTCCGCCTCCTTTGGTTCCGTTTGGCCAACCCAAACGATCACGTCCTTTTTTCCTATATAAGTAAGAACGCAAAGCAGGCCAACCAGGTTGCCCCAAGTACCACCTTCGCAAAAAAGGTTCCCTGCCCGCATCCGTCGATGCTGGCCGCATCAAAAAGCTTCTCCGATATATTGCTCTCCATAAAGGAGCGCACAACGATGACATCATATACCGACACGCAGCCCAGAATAATCATGATCGCCCGGCAGCGGCAATTTAGAATCCACGCTATCGCAATTTCCTATAACGCAAATTGTGAAGGTCCAGACAAGTCTGCCCTATTTGGGCATCGAATTCAACCTTGGGAAACCACTTTTGTCCACCCCAAAAATTCCTCAAACTTTCCAATGTAAACCTGTACAATCGTCTTGCAATATGCCTTGATCAATTCCCCGTCGTAATCATGCGCCAAACAGTTACGGATTTCCAGCATCTGCATCCACTCGTCCCCCGTAATCATGTTCGCCAAAAAAGCTTTTTTCAAAACCTCACGGGGGGAACCTGCTACAAAATCGGTGATGGCATAATATTCTATCAAAATATCCTTCATTGTTTTCCATGCCAGATCGAATGTGATGGCAAATTTCGCCCCGGTTCCGCTTAGCACAAAAGAATCCTCCAAATCCCTGTCTTTGGCCTCCGCAAGGGCTGCCAAAGACTTCTCATAAGCCAGAAGCCGCCTCATATATTTTCTTTCCATATTGTTTGATATCCTCCAGCAGCAATGCATTCCCACAGCTGTCCATGTCCACCAAATCCACGGTATATAAGGTGGAAAATGCTTCTACTTCCTCCTGCATCGCCCCAAAATTTTCCCCGCCCAAAACCGCAATATCGATATCGCTCCTCTCCAACGCCGTTCCTTTTGCCCTGGAGCCGAAAAGAAACGCCTCACGGACGGCATATTTTTGACACAGCTTTGCAATTTTAGCAATAATTTCTTCCACTCCCATATCCATTCCTCCGTGCCCGCCTCGTACACAAACTTGACTTTTCCCACAATTTCCCTTATTATAAATGAAAACATACGTTACAGTCAAGGAGGCGGTCGGATATGTGGTTTTGGTGGTTTATGTTTGCGTGCAACCTGCTCATCCCCATTCTGCTGATTACCAGCGGGAGAATGATGTGGAAGCATCCTCCCAAAAGCATCAACCAGGCCGTAGGATACCGCACAAAGCGTTCCATGCAAAACATGGATACCTGGCTGTTCGCACACGATTTCTGCGGCCGGTTATGGTGGAAGCTGGGCTGGATCATGCTTCTTCTTTCCCTGCCCGTACAGCTTTTGTCCTACCGTTCCTCCGAAAATGCCATCGGCATAACCGGTGCCATATTATGCACCATACAATGCATCGTTCTTATCGTCTCCATTTTCCCCACGGAAAGCGCACTGAAAAAAACTTTCACAAAGGAAGGCGTCCGCCGTTAAAATTGCTGCGCGGCGTGTGGACAGGCTGGGCGGTAGAATTGTGTGGCGGGCCAGTCCCTTACCGGGCAGCCGGTTCCT
>CARDPF010000261.1 GCA_948960675.1 uncultured Eisenbergiella sp. | reverse complement strand
CGGGCAATGAGGAAAATAGCCATGCTTGCATGGCTATTTGACGAATGCCGCGAGGATCCAATACCCCGCTGTTTTGCAGCGTTGCAAGCTTGATACCCCGTTGCTTGCAGCGGGGTCTTTGATTTGGAGGAACGCCATGAATTATGGAGAAATCAAAAAGTGTGATATTGCAAACGGGGAGGGCGTACGCGTGACGCTTTTTGTCTCCGGCTGTACCCACCACTGCAAAGGATGCTTCCAGCCCAAGACCTGGGACTTTGCTTACGGCAAGCCTTTTGGTAAAGAGGCTGCACTGGAAATTCTCGACGCCCTTTCCCTGCATTATATCAATGGACTGACCTTGCTTGGCGGGGAACCCTTTGAACCGGACAACCAGCGCGGACTGCTGCCGTTTTTGCGTACCGTCCGCTCCCGCCTTCCCCAAAAAAACATCTGGTGCTACACCGGCTATACGCTGGAGGACGACCTCCTATCCGAAAGCCGCGCCCGCTGCGAATGTACGGACGAGATGCTTTCCCTCTTAGACGTATTGGTGGACGGCGAGTTTGTGGAAGCAAAGAAGGATATCAGCCTCCCGTTCCGCGGTTCCTCCAACCAGAGGATTATTGATGTACAAAAAACCCTGGCCGCCAAGGAAACGATCCTATGGAGCCTGGAAAGTGAGGCCATCCAAATGTAATGCGGTCCTAAAGTCCCTGCAGCAGGATTTTTACACCCAAAAACAACAGAATCAATCCGCCGGCCGCCTCCGCCCGGTTCTTATACCTGCACCCGAACAAATTTCCGATTTTCACCCCTGCAGCGGACCAAAGAAACGTAGTCACACCGATGATGAGACAGCCTGCCGCAGTATTAAAAAAACCGCCCATTCCTTTTAACACCGCTACCGGCACACAGGCAAACGTGACGCCCACCGCCAGCGCATCAATACTGGTGGCAACCGCCAACGGAAACATTTCCTTTCCTGAAAGGCCACAGGAGCTCTCTTCTTCCCCGTCCTTCGCAAAGGCATCCTTTAACATATTCAAGCCGATCAGCCCAAGCAAAACAAAAGCTACCCAGGGCGCTATCCGGTTGATATATGTCTCAAACTGTCTTCCCAATACATATCCCAGAAACGGCATCAACGCCTGAAATCCCCCAAACCAGGCCCCCACCACACTGCTTTCCCTCCATGTCAGTCTGTGCACCGCCAGCCCCTTGCAAATCGCAACCGCAAACGCATCCATGGACAGGCCCACCGCCAGCAACAATAGTGTCAATAAATCCATGCCCATTCCTCCTTTGACCCGTAAATATTTTGTAACAGTTTGGACAGCAATGTCATTTCGTTTAGCCATGGACCCAGACGGTACGTCGGCGGGCGTGGCAGCGGCAGGATGGCCCCTTACAGTGCGATAGGAAATGAATTTCCCAACAAAAAAAAAGACACACGCTAGTCAATACGAATTTTTCCTGTAAAAATTTTTCTATTGCTTTTCGCGGATTGGATGGATATACTAACCTTATAAAAAAGAAAGGATGTGATTCCCATGGATATTACCGTTTCGGATGATATCAGCGCCGAGTTTCTCGGCCTCGTGCAAACCATTCTGGAAGATGAAGAATTTTGCAAGCTGACACGCTACAGGCAACACTACCAGACGACACGTTTCATGCACAGCCTTAACGTTTCCTATCTTTCCTGGCGTACTGCCAAAAAATTAGGGTTGGACGAGCGTGTAGCCGCACGGGCCGGTCTCTTACATGATTTTTGTGTCTACGATTTCAAGGATAAACTGCCCAAAGGGCAGATACAGGCGTTTTATCATCCCAAAATTGCTGCTAAAACCAGCGAAGAGCGTTTCACGCTCTATGAAAAGGAACGGCAGGCGATTCTTTCCCACATGTTCCCCTTGGGGCCCGTTCCCAAAAGCCGCGAGGCATGGGTGATCAGCTGTATGGATAAGTTCTGCGCCTGCACTGAATTTCTGCAGGTGCGCGTCGCACTGGCCAGGCGAAACCGCGTAACCGTGGACTGCGCGTGACGCCACTGCCTTATCCTTTGCCAGACAGCTATGCTTTTTCATGTCCTGCGGGCACGGCTTGGCCTACTGCCCGCAGGAACCAAATCACGCCCCTACGCTGTCACGCAGGGCGCAAATCGCTTCCACCGCCTGTTGATAGTCCTTCTGCACTGCTGCCAGCAAAGCCGTTTCATCCGGCGACGCCCCCGACCGCAGCGCTTCCGTCAGCTTGTTGCTGGACTCATACAGGGTAGAGAATCCAAGGTTCTGGCACACGCCCTTGATCGTATGGGCGGCCCGGAAAGCTTCCTCATAATTTTTTTCCTCCAGCGCCTTGCAAAGGTTGCCAAAACTGGCGTCGTCCAAAAATTTTAACACGAATTTCTGCACCAGCTTCTCACTGCGCAGCCTGCCCAACACCCCGTCGTAATCGGCCTCCATAGCCGCATAGCATTCCTTCAAAGTCATCCCTTATTCTCCTTCTTCCGATTCTATTGCAGAAATTGCAGTACCGATGCTTTGCATTCCCTCCTGATAAAAACAGTACTGCCCCCGTTTGGTCTGCTTCACCTTATACAAGGCAAGATCCGCAGCATGGAACAACTCGTCATAATCCGTGGAAACCACGTCCGTGCAGGCAATTCCCATACTCACGGAAATCGAGAAATGTTCATACTGCCCCAGCAGGGAGGAAAAAATCCTCTCAACCACCGACTCCACTTCCGTCTTATATTCCAAAAAAACCAAAAATTCATCGCCGCCGACCCGCGCCACAATGTCCCCGCCCCGGATACTCTGCCTAAGCAATTCCGCCAAATGCACCAGCACCCTGTCGCCAAACATATGGCCCCACTGGTCGTTCGCCTGCTTAAAATGATCCAGGTCAAAAATGACCATGGCAAAATTCCCGTCTTTGCGGCCTTCCATCCGTTCTATGATGCGCTCCCTTGCATACCGGTGGTTAAACAGGCCCGTCAGTCCGTCATGGGAAGCCAGCTGTTCCAAAATCTCCATCTTCTTGCGCACTTCATGCACATCCACCGCTTTTCCGATCACGCCTTCATACCGGGGCGGTTCATCCATAGACCATGTGGTGCGGCTGGTAATCTGCATCCATCTGGCCTCCCCGTCTAAGCTTACTTTATAATCCCTTTGCTGAATCGGCTTTTCCGGCGTCGTGCTGTGCACGGCATCCGACAGGTTCCTTACCTCCCTTGCCCCCACCATCGCGATCACCTTCTCCTCCTTCAGTGGATTATGTATCACCTCCGGAAGCCCAAGCCTGTTTGCCCCCCATGCGTTGAGCGTCAGGACTGGCGGCGAAGCCGTATATTCAAATTGAATCTCTTTACTCATGGCAGCAAAGAAACTTTGTTTCATTCTCTCATGCTCCAACAGCCGCAGGGTACGCTCCGAAGCGGTCAGCCCCTCCTTGTTAAGCACCTCCTCCACCATATGCCGGGCTTTCTTCTGGCTGGTTCCCGTATTTTCCGAGTCTTTAATCTCTTCCGGAATCCTCTCCGCCGTCTCCTGCAGGCACTGTAAAAGAAGCGGATTAAAGGTTCCGCATTCCCCGTTCAAAATCATGCGAACCGCTTCTTCATGGGCAAAGGCCTTCTTATAAACCCGCTCGCTGGTCAAAGCGTCATAGACATCCGCCAGGGCGACCGCCTGCGCGGAGATGGGAATCTCGTCCCCGACAAGCCTATCCGGATATCCGCGCCCGTCATAACGTTCATGATGCCAGCGGCAGATCTCATATACGGTTTTAATCAATTCCTCTTCCCGGTGGTACGGCAGTTCCTCCATCATCTTAGCCCCGATCAGGGAATGGGTCTTCATGATTGCAAACTCTTCATCCGTGAGCCTTCCGGGCTTATTGAGAATCTCCCCGGGTATCCCGATTTTGCCTATATCATGCAGGGCGGATGCCGTGGCTATCATATCAATATCCGCCTCGGAAAGCGGGTATTGATCGGTAATCTTGGCCAATCTGTGCAGAAACAGTTCCGTGAGCACATGCACATGTCTGACATGCGGCCCGCTTTCCCCGTTCCGGAATTCCACAATATGGCTGAGAATGTCAATCATCAGATTACTCTGCTTCTGGTTCTCGTAGACCTGCTCCGTCACCAGATCCAACAGCTTCTTCTGTTTTGCGTACAAAAGGATCGTATTCACTACCCTGCGGTGTACCACCAAAGCGTCGAACGGCCTGCCGATAAAATCTGCCACGCCCAGTTCGTACGCCCGCGCCACCTGATTGGAACCGCTCTCCGAAGAAATCATAATGACCGGAATGTTCTCAATCCACTTCCTCTGGTTCATCACCGCCAGCACTTCAAAGCCGTCCATCACCGGCATGACGATATCCAACAGCAAAACGGAAAGTTCCGCCCCATATTGTTCCAGCGCGGCGACCGCCTGCTCCCCGT
>CARDPF010000260.1 GCA_948960675.1 uncultured Eisenbergiella sp. | reverse complement strand
CGAAAGTGAAACGGACTATGAATCCGCTTCCCCTGATACGGTCGCTGCACCGGATTTCACCCTGACAGACCAAAACGGAACGACACACACCCTTTCCTCCTATCAGGGAAAAACTATTTTCCTGAACTTCTGGGCCACCTGGTGTCCCCCCTGCCGCAGCGAAATGCCGGAAATTCAGGCACTCTATGAAAAGTACGGGGAAAACCAAGGGGATTTGGTCGTCCTGGGCGTGGCTGCACCCGATACCGGGCAGGAGGGCAGCGCCGAACATATCTCGGCATTTTTATCCGACAACGGTTATACTTTCCCCGTTGTCATGGATGATGCCGGCCTGTATTCCTCCCTGTATGGCATCCGCGCCTACCCTACTACCTTCATGATCGACAAAGACGGCAACGTATTCGGCTACGCGCAGGGCGCATTGAGCGGTGAAATGATGGAAAGCATTGTCCAACAAACCATGGAAGGCAAGCGCCGGTAGACGGCGGTAATCATTTTTCTACCACGTCCTAACAGCAGCGTTCCTGAAGGGCTTCCCAGCGTTTGTCCACTTCTGCCTGAAACAGGGCGATCAGATTTTCCTGACCAGGGGCAAACAAGTGCTTAAACCGCTTTTGGGGGCGCAAAAAATCTTCCACCGGCAGTTTATTTTTCGGCTTGTAGTTTAATATCCATTTTCCGTCCGCCACCTCATACAGCGGCCAATAGCAGGTCTCCACCGCCAGTTTGCAAATATGCATCAATTCCGACGCATCATATCCCCATCCCCTCGGGCAGGGAGACATGACATTGAGGAATGCGGCTCCTGGCGTGTAGATGGCTTTTTGCGCTTTTTCATGCAGATCCTTAAAATTAGCCGTAAAAGTCGTCTGCGCCACATAAGGGATATGGTGCTCGGCCATGATCGCCGTCAGGTCCTTTCGCACCTGCACCTTCCCGTTGGAAGCCGTGCCGGCCGGCGTCGTGGTGGTATCCGCAAACTGCGGCGTTGCGGAGGAACGCTGTGTGCCCGTGTTCATATATGCGCCGTTATCATAGCAGACATATACCATGTCATGGCCGCGTTCCATCGCCCCGGACAAAGACTGGAAACCGATGTCATAGGTTCCGCCGTCTCCGCCAAAGGTAATGAATTTATAATCCTCCTGCACCTTCCCTTTTTTCTTTAGCACCCGGTAGGCGGTCTCCACGCCGGACAGCGTTGCGCCCGCATTCTCAAAAGCATTGTGGATATAGCTGTCCTCGTATGCCGTATAAGGATACATAAAACTGGACACTTCCAGACACCCGGTGGCATTCCCCACCACTGCCCGGTCCTTTGGGCGCAGCGCGCGCAGCACCGCACGCACCGCCACCGTTCCGCCGCAGCCCGCACACATCCGATGCCCCGGCGCAAGCCTTTCCTTCCTGCCCATCACTTCCTTAAAGTTGTAGGTCGTTTCCATTTCCGCCATATTTTTCATAAACCTCCGTCCGTACCGCAGTCTGTGTTACAAAGCCGACGCCATGCCCTCATTCCCGCAGTCCGATATACGCATACATGTCCCTGACCACATGGGTCTTGTCCAGTTCTTCCAGCTTCCGGTAGACTTCTTTGAAATCTTCCACCGTGATATCCCTTCCGCCCAATCCGTAAAAATAATTCACAAGCTCCGTCCGGGATTTCGCGCTGTAGAGCGCCGCCCGCACTTCCGCCCCCAAAGGCCCGCCGGAAGCGGCAAACATCTCGGAACGGTCCAGTACCGCGACCGCTTTTTTGTCCCGCAGCGCTGCCGCCAGTTCCTCCTCCGGGAAAGGGCGGAAAACCCTTATTTTCAACAGACCCACTTTTTTCCCCGTGGTATTCCGTATTTCATCCACCGCCGCCTTACAGGTTCCTGCCGCGGAACCGATGATGACGACGGCATAGTCCGCATCCTCCAGACGGTATTCCTCAAAAAACCCGTATTTTCTGCCTGTCAGGTTCGCAAACCGTTCTGCCGTCTCCAAAATAACCCGCTTTGCGTTCTTCATGGCCTCCCGCTGCGCCCGTTTGGTTTCCATGTAATAGGCGGACACCGCATAAGGGCCCACTGACATCGGCTCGTCCGCGTTTAGCAGATAATGGGCAGGGCTGTATTCCCCCACAAACTCCCTGACTTTTTCGTCCTCCAAAAGCCGGATGTTTTCCACGCCGTGGCTCGTGATAAACCCGTCCTGACAGATCATCACCGGCAGCCGCACCGCTTCATGCTCCGCTATGGGATATGCCTGTAAAAAATTGTCGTATGCTTCCTGGTTGGACTCCGCATAAATCTGAATCCACCCGGAATCCCTTGCCCCCATACTGTCGGAATGATCCGCGTTGATATTGATCGGACCGGACAATGCCCGGTTCACCAGCGCCAGCACCACCGGAAGCCTGTCGGAGGCCGCCACATATAGTTCCTCCCACATCAGGGCCATGCCGCAGGAGGAAGTGGCCGTCACCACCCGTGCGCCTGCCGCCGCAGCGCCGATGGCCGCGCTCATGGCGCTGTGCTCGCTCTCCACATGGATAAACTCCGTATCCACCTTTCCGTTCGCCATATAGCTTGCCACGTATTGGGGAATTTCCGTGGAGGGCGTAATGGGAAAAGCGGGCATCACGTCCGGATTGATCTGCCGGATGGCATAGGCTACCGCCTCATTTCCGGATAAACGTTCCCTGATCGCCATTTATTTTCCCTCCTTCATCTCGATTGCACCAAACGGACAGACCTTCCCGCAAATACCGCAGCCCTTGCAGTGGTCATAATCAAAATCCTGCCGCTGCCCTTCCCGCACCGGGATGGAAGAATCCGGGCACACCGGCACACACAGCAGGCATTGCCTGCATTTTTCTTTATGGTAAACGGGCGTGGAGGTCCGCCATTCCCCGGTACAAAATCTCCGGGAGGTCGCCGCCTCATAAATCTGGTTGCCCTCCGTAATCTCCTGCCAGGGGCTTTTTTCGTTGATCGCTTCGTTTCTCATCTGTACCTAATCCTTTCTTTTTGACGACTGTTCCAGACGGGCCGCGCCGTTTAAAAACCGTCACGCACAGCAGCCCCTGCCTGCCACCGCTTCCTCCCCTTCCCAGATCGCGGCAAAGGTCATCTCAAGCGCCCGCATGTTACCCTCTATCACTTCCGGCTTTTTGGCAAATTTATGGGCATAGGATCCCCGCATTTCCCTTAAAAACGCCTCCTGCGTCATCACGCCGGATACCGCTACCACCGCTGCCAGCATGGGGGAGTTGGGGTAATATTTTCCCAACGCCCGCACCGATATTTCCCTGGCGTCCACCGTATAGATACTGCCCGCAAAGCCGCGCAGCATAGCCCGGATTTCCTGTTTGGAACGCCTTGTATTGACAATCAGGGCCCCTTCTTTTTTTAACCCCAGGGTAACGTCCGTACCCTCCAGCAGCCCATCGTCCACCACCACCACATAATCCGGCGTATAAATGTTGGAGTGGACGGTAATGGGCGACTGCCCGATCCTGTTGTACGCCGTGATGGGCGCACCCATCCGTTCCGGGCCGTACTCCGGAAAACCCTGCACATATTTTCCCGCCTTAAAGGCCACATCCGCCAGCAGCAATGCCGCCGTCTTGGCTCCCTGCCCGCCTCTTCCATGCCACCTGATCTCTACCATATCCTTTTTCATCCTTTACTCCATTTCTGCGTGGCTTTCTACGCATACCAAGTTTGTGGATGCCACGCAGACACAAACTTGCAGATTGAAAATTTTCATTTTCAGCCTTGTCTCTTCATTTGGTTTAAAAAGTCTTACTTACACACAAAAAACCAACCTGCCGTTTTGCAAAGTTGGTTTGTCCTGGTTTTCCTTTCGCAAAAAAAGCTCCCACCGTAAACGGCAGAAGCGCTCTTCCCATTCCATTTACGACATACCAACATATGCGTCCTCTGTCACGGGAGGAACCCGTCAGCATCTACTCGCTCTCGCTTTGGTGCTGCAACTTGGGAGGGATCTTCCATACACTCTACTCGTGCCGCTTCTCAGCCCCTGCGGCTCTCTGTGACTTTCAAAATGCATGTACTGTCTCCGTCATCGTCTTTTACGCCTGTTGTGTCATCCCGCAAATGTACTGCGCACATTTGTCTGCCACTACAGGACACCCGGCCATAGCTTATATAAGGCTCGTTTTCCAGCCGGATAGGTTCATTATAGTAGTGCATTGCAGTATTGTCAAGCCCCAATCTGCTTATATACGGCCAATGCGTCCAAAATATGATAAGCAGGCGTCTGATGGGAGCCGTCGGCTTTGGCTGTCACCAAAATATACTCCCTCCCGCCGATCTGTGCCAGACTGGCCAGGCACAGCCCGGCCTCGTTGGTAAATCCTGTTTTCCCTCCCAAAATATTTCCCCCTGCAACTTTCTCCGACTCCAGCAGCGCAAACATGGTATTTTCAAATTCCAGCCCGTCCGGATGGCTTGCAAC
>CARDPF010000259.1 GCA_948960675.1 uncultured Eisenbergiella sp. | reverse complement strand
CTGCCAAGGGCTGTGTCAAGGGAAAGCAGGATTTGCAAAGGCTTGGGATCAAGACGTTTTTCTGTTCCAATGTGTGTGCCATGTACCGGAGGGATATTTTTGACAGTCTGGGCGGTTTTGTCCCCAAAACCATTTTTAACGAGGACATGATCTATGCGGCGCACGCCGTGCAGGCCGGATACCGGATTGCCTATGCGGCGGATGCGCGGGTCATCCATTCCCATAACTATACGGCCATGCAGCAGTTTAGGCGCAATTTTGACCTGGGCGTGTCCCACGCCCTTTATCCGGAAGTGTTTGCGGCGGTTCCCCCGGAGGGGGAGGGGAAAAGGCTGGTGAAAAAAACGGCGGCCTATCTGTGCAAACACCGGCCGCAGGAATTGTGCAGGCTTGTAGGGCACAGTGCGGCCAAGCTGGCGGGCTACAGACTGGGCAAGCACTATCAAAGCCTGCCGGCAGGAATGGTGCGGTGGTGCAGCATGCAAAAAAGCTATTGGCAGTAGAAAGGGTAACGAGCGCCTTTCAGATTTTTTTATCAAACAGGACACAGAAAGTTCACAAAATTTCCTTATACTGAAAACAGGAAAGAGTTTGGACTTGCGGTCAAATTACAAAAAAAGGGGTCAGGGGATATGTTTGACGAAAATCAGCCGAATCGGTTTGAAAACGGACAGGCGGACGCAGGGGAAGATGTGCAAAAGGACCAGGCTGCGTATCCGTATCACAATTATTACAGCGACCGTTACCGCAGCGGACAGGATGCCGGGGGCGGCGCGCAGGACGGCGCGTTTGGCGCAGGGGCAGGGTATACGAAGGATGGCGGATATGCAAACGGCATAAACGGATACGGCGCGGATCCCCAAAAGCCCAAAAAGAGAAAGCAAAAGGCAAGAATAGCAGTGGCCATCGCCCTGTCGGCGGTGTTCATCGGTTTTTGCGGCGGTATCAGCTGGCTTGCGGTAAACAGCCTGCAGGAGCAGCTGGATGCAGACGGTACCGCCCAAAACGGAGGGGACTTGGAAGAACCGGTTGAGCCGGGGAAACAGGAGGATACGGCAGAATCCGTACAGGAGGAGACTGTCCTACGGCCGGACGAAGAAGAGACGGCGGACGGCGAGATTCGGGAGAGCGGGACCGTGACGGCCGTCGTAACGGACGTCACGGATGTGGTGGAGCAGGTGATGCCTGCCTGCGTTTCCATCACCAACAGCTATACCCAACAATTTCAGGATTTCTGGGGACAATCCTATTCCCGGGATGAGGAGGCCAGCGGTTCCGGCATTGTCATCGGGGAAAATGATTCGGAACTTTTGATTGTCACCAACTATCATGTGGTGGACGGCGCCAATGTGCTTTACGTACAGTTCATTGACGGGGCGGTTTTGGAGGCGCAGGTCAAGGGGGTGGACTCTACCGTTGATTTGGCGGTGGTGGCCGTTTCCCTTTCGGATATCGGCGAGGAAACCCAAAATGCCATCTGCATCGCCAGGATGGGGGATTCGGACAAGTTAAAAATGGGCGAACCGGCCATTGCCATCGGGAATGCGCTGGGGTATGGACAGTCCGTGACCACCGGTGTCATCAGCGCCTTAAACCGCACGCTGGAGGTGAGCGAGACAGGGACGAGCAACGCCCTAATCCAGACGGATGCGGCCATCAACCCCGGCAATTCCGGCGGTGCGCTTTTGAACATCAAGGGGGAAGTGGTGGGGATTAATTCCAACAAGATCGGCGCCACGACCGTGGAGGGAATGGGATACGCAATACCGATTTCCACGGCCAAGCCCATTATAGAGGAACTCATGACCCACCAGACCAGGCTGCGGGTGGCGGATGAGGACCGGGGATATCTGGGGGTTTCCTGTATCAATGTCACCAGCGAGGTCACGGAGACCTTCAGCATTCCGGAAGGCGTCTTTGTGGCGCAGGTTTACGAGGGAACCGGAGCGGACCGGGCCGGTCTTGTCCGGGGGGACATCATCATTGCGGTGGATGATACCAAGGTCAGAAACCGGGAAGAGTTGACCAAGCAGCTGGGCTATTATCAGGCGGGGGAAACGGTGGAACTGACGATTATGCAGGGGAGTCCAAACGGGTTTGTCGCAACCAATGTACAAGTCACGCTTTCCACTCTGGATGAGGTTAACGAGGGCAGCATGCAAAGCCTGGAAGAGGAACAGCCCTACAGACGCCAGTGGCAGCTGCCGTAGGGGGACAGAAATGAAAATTGTGCCCGTCAAAGCGGGCGGACGGGAGCAAATATGAGTGACAAAGACCAGCAGGAGCAGGGCAGGACTACGCAGCAGGACGGACAGGGGAATTCCGGGGAAAAGAAAGAATACGAGGATGTTTGCTTTATCTGCAGGCGGCCGGAAAGTAAGGCCGGGAAAATGTTCCATCTGCCCAACAACATCTGCGTCTGTGACGACTGCATGCATAAAACCATGGATGCGGTCAGCCAGTACGACTATCAGGGTATGCTGAGCAATCCTGCACTTTTTAACATGCTCAACGATCAGTTTACCCGCAAATCGGACGGGGATGAAGGGACAGGCAAAGAGGAAAACCAGAAGGGGCAGGCGCCGAAGGGATTTACCAATATCGGCTTTATCAACCTGGCGGATCTGGGCAACGACGGGATACCCAGAAAGCAGAAGATTAAGAAAAAGAGTAAGGAAGAAAAGGGAAAGCCCATCCTTGATATCCGTTCCATTCCTGCGCCCCACAGGATCAAGGAGCAGTTGGACCAGTATGTGGTCGGGCAGGAGCATGCCAAGAAAGTGATTTCCGTGGCAGTGTATAACCATTACAAGCGGGTGGCGACGGATACCATGGACGATATTGAAATCGAAAAATCCAATATTTTGATGATCGGCCCCACAGGATGCGGAAAAACTTATCTGGTAAAGACACTGGCAAGGCTGCTGGATGTGCCCCTGGCCATTGCGGATGCCACCTCCCTGACGGAGGCTGGGTATATCGGCGACGATATTGAGAGCGTGGTGAGCAAGCTTTTGGCGGCGGCGGACAATGATGTGGATAAGGCGGAGCAGGGCATTATTTTCATTGATGAAATCGACAAAATTGCGCGGAAAAAGAACACTACCTCCCGGGATGTTTCCGGGGAGTCCGTGCAGCAGGGAATGCTAAAGCTTCTGGAAGGGGCCGACGTGGAGGTGCCTGTAGGCGCAAACTCCAAAAATGCCATGGTACCCCTCGCCACCGTAAATACGAGAAATATCCTCTTCATCTGCGGGGGCGCGTTCCCGGATTTGGATGAGATCATCAAGGAGAGGCTGCGCAAGCAGACTTCCATCGGCTTTAATGCGGAACTCAAGGATAAGTGGGATAAGGAAAAGGATATTTTGGAGAAGGTGACGGTGGAGGATATCCGCACCTTTGGCATGATTCCCGAGTTTTTGGGGCGGCTTCCGGTGACCTGTACCCTAAAGGGCCTGAACGAGGAAATGCTGGTGCGCATTTTGAAGGAGCCCAGAAACGCGATTTTAAAGCAATACCAGAAGCTTTTGGAACTGGACGAGGTGAAGCTGGAATTTTCGGACGACGCCCTGGAGGCTATCGCCAAAAAAGCGGCCCAGAAGGATACCGGCGCGCGTGCCCTGCGTTCGATTATTGAGGAATTCATGCTGGATATTATGTATGAGATCCCAAAGGACGACAATATCGGCCGCGTCACCATTACCAGGGAGTATATCGAGGGAACCGGCGGGCCGCTGATCGACATCCGGGGCAACGGCTACGCGCTGGAGGATAAGGAAACGGGGAATCCGGACACGCATACGATCATATTGTGAAGAAAAGGGCAGAAACAGGGCGGTTTTTGCGGAAATAACAGCCGGTATGGAAATACCGGCTGTTATGGATGGCGGCTTTTCTTTTGGCGCATCACCTTCCGGGGGAGGTGGAAAGCCCAAAAGGGGGAAGATGCGCAGGGCACAACCGGCCCTTTGGGGACACAGTATGGATTGCAGGGAAAGGATTGTTTCGCAGGAGTACCAGAGTGTGATATTGGATTTTCCGCTGAGCGCAGAGCAGTTGGGGATGGAAGGGGATTTTTGCTACCAGCCGCTGGACTATTTTGTGGGGGTAGTGTATGAGAGGATCAGCGGAAACCCGCTTTTGTACCGCTATATTCCACAGTTGTACGGGCTGGAAGGGTTTCCGGCGGCGGGCGGCCGGGATTTTGATCCGCAGCCGCTGGAGGTTTCGGGGATTTTGTCCCAGCAGCGGCCGCCGCTGGAACTGACGGGCCAAGGAACCGTGCTGGCTGTGATTGACACCGGGTATGGTGTTCTGGCAGTGACAGGCTTGTCGTAACCGTTCAGTTCAGGCTGAACGGTTATTACTATTCACGGGCAATCGCTCAAACAGTCCGCGTTTCCGGCTGGACTGGAACGGCATTTTGGAAAATTCCACCGTTTGCATGCCACCATGCGCAAGCTGTACCTAGCACAGCTTTGG
>CARDPF010000258.1 GCA_948960675.1 uncultured Eisenbergiella sp. | reverse complement strand
AGCAGCTTTTGTGCATTACCCGCATTATGCTGTGCAGGCCGCCGATGCTGATATTGGACGAAGCGACGTCCTCCATAGATACCCGGACGGAGATCAAGATTCAAAACGCCTTTGCCAAGCTGATGGAGGGGCGCACCAGCTTTATCGTAGCGCACCGCCTATCCACCATCCGCAACGCGGATATCATTTTGGTGATGAAGGATGGCCACATCATCGAGCAGGGCAATCACGAGACATTGCTGGCGGCAGGCGGCTTTTACGAAAACCTCTACAACAGCCAATACGCTTATTAACACTTATCCCCCATTTTTTGTATGTGGCGTTTGATGGCCTCGAAGCTTTCGGGGCTGACGTCGTGTTCGATTTTGCAGGCGTCGGCCACTGCGACTTTGGGGTCTACGCCCAGCTGGATGAGCCATTGGGAAAGCACTTCATGGCGCTCGTAAATCATTTCAGCAATCTGTCTGCCGGAGTCCGTCAGGTAGATAAAGCCTTCCCTGGTCACGGTGATATGCTGCTTTTCCCGGAGGTTTTTCATTGCGACGCTGACGCTGGATTTTTTAAAGCCCAGTTCGTCCGCCACATCCACGGACCGCACGACGGGGTGGGTCTTACCCAGTATTAAAATGGTTTCCAGATAATTTTCGGCGGATTCGTTCATTGCCATACGGTTGCCCGTCCTTTCTGTAGTTCAAAGCCGCATATACGGCAGTATATTTTTTTGTGATATTCCGTAACAGTTCAGACAGGTCTGTGCATTTACTGCGCAGACCGTGAGAATACGTGGTGGTGGCAAGCATCCGCCCCATCGCGTAGCGATTTTAATGGGCGGATGCAGTAACAGGGCAGACTTGCCTGAACTGTTACGATATTCCTGATTACCAGTATATCATGATACCGTAAGGGGTTCAATTGGAAAAACCACGAAAATCCATTTTGCGTAAGGGGGAAGCTGTCCCTGCCTCTCCACTCATTAGCAAACCGACCTATGTATTACCGTTTCCTTCCGATTGTGAATGATTGCAAGCTTTTTTGACACCCATTTTTCTCATAAAATATTTCTATTCCCGGTTGTGAACCAAAGTACAACATGGTGGGTGCATTATCTTTGGCAAGCGCAAGGAGCTTACTTCCAATGCCTTGCTTTTGATACTCTGGAAGAACAAGCAATTCCGTAATTGTTCCAAAATAATACCCATCTGAAAGAATACGCAAACAACCGACAAGCAATGTATCATCATATGCGGTCATCTGTTTTATATTGCATAGCTTTATACCTCCGGAATTTGGGAATTGATTGTCATTCCTATGCTACCACATTTCCGGGAGCGTGGACAGGCTTTTATTTACATTGTTCCTTAGAAAACATACGGCTTTTTAGGGCTGCCGCCTGCTGGCTGGTACAACGAATAATAAGTTCCTAGTACAACGACGCAGATGGTAAATATCATGCGGGCCGCTTACGCGGCGGAAAGAGAGGAAAACATGTTAAGCTGCAAATATGTTGTGGAAAGTATTGACGGGGATTACGCAAACCTGCGCAGATGTGATAGTCCTGACGGGGAGGATAAGCTTGTGGCGCGTGCGCTCCTGCCGGAAAATATTGCCGAGGGAACGCTTCTGCGGTATGAAATGCTCCAATACCGGATAGAGGAATAAAGGGATAGACGTTTAGCGGTGGACGCAGACGGTACCTGGGGCGTGTATCCCTTTGTCCGCTGAGGGTAGCATCATATTATTCAGAAAAGCATTGACAATGCCCGGGGAAAGGTGTATCTTTGTATTAATGAAATAGTACAAAATAACCGGGGCGGCATGGCATTCAGCCCGGCCTGCGGATTTTGTATATTCTATGCATACGCCGGAATGCGGCAGAAACGGAGTGGAATATGCTGGAAATCAAGGATTTTTCCAAGTCCTATACAGGCGACAGACGTGCGGTGGAGAACTTGAATCTTGTGGTGCCGGACGGTCAGATTACCGGGTTCATCGGGCATAACGGGGCGGGTAAGACTACGACCCTGCGCTGTGTGGCGGGAATATTGGATTTTACGGAAGGGACGATTTGTATTGACGGATATGATATCCAAAAGGAACCTGTCAGGGCCAAACGGGCGATGGCATTTTTGCCGGACAATCCGGATTTATATGATTTTATGACAGGGATCCAGTACCTGAAATTTGTGGCGGACTTATACCGGATATCCGGTGACGAACGCACGGGGCGGATTGCCCGTTATGCCGAGATTTATAAAATGACGGGAGCACTGGGAAGTTCGGTTTCTGCTTACAGCCATGGGATGAAGCAGAAGCTGGCCCTCATATCGGCCCTGATCCGCGCGCCCAAGCTGCTTTTGCTGGATGAGCCTTTTGTGGGGCTGGATCCGGCTGCGGCCTTTGAGACAAAAAAGCTGTTGCGACAGATTTGTGACCAGGGCGGTTCGGTGCTGTTTTCCACCCATGTGCTGGAAGTGGCGGAGAAATTGTGCGACCGCATCGCCATTATCCGCAGCGGAAAGCTGGTGGAGGAGGGGCCGACAGAACAGATCGTGGGAAAGGAAGGCCTGGAAGCCGTGTTTTTGGAATTGGAGCAGGAGAGAAGCGGGGTGGAGGAGAATCATGCGTGAATTATGGCTGTTAAGTAAGGTGGGGTTTTTACAGATGCTTAACGCCCTGCAGGTATCCAGGGGTTCTGGGACAAGGAAAAAGCGGTTCGGTGCCCTGGGGGCACTGGCCCTGATCGCGTTTTTGGCGCTTTACCTGTCCGGTTTATACAGCAATATGCTGGGAAGCATGCTGGTGCAGGCAGGGGTGGGGGAGTTTTTTGTGCCGGTGATGGCGCTTTTGGTGACGCCCATCAGTCTTGTGTTTACGCTTCCTTCGGCGGGCAGCGCCCTGTTTGGGGGAAAGGATACGGATTTTCTTTTGTCCCTTCCGGTGAAAACGTTCCATGTGGCTTTTTCCAAAATGATGGCTCTGTATGTGGAAAATCTGCTGTTTTCTGGCCTGTGGATGATTCCCGTGGGGATTGCGGCCTACTGTTACGGGATTGTGCCGGATGTCTGGTGTTTTTTGCGGCTGTTGGCAGTGATTGTGGCGCTGCCCTTTTGGGGCACGCTGTTGGCGGGGATCGGCGGCCTTTTGATGGCCCTTTTGGGCAGCAGGGCCAAACACAAGGCATTGATCCAGAATTTGGCCGGCATTGTGTTGTTTGCAGTTATGTTTTTGGGCAGCATGCAGATCAACCGCCTGTCCCAGATACTTTTGGCGGGACGGCAGGAGGCGCAGCGGCTGTTTGCGACCTGGCTGTTTATGTTCGGATGGATGGGCCGGGGGCTTGCGGGGGATGTAGGGGCGCTTATCCTGTCGGTTGTGGTCAGTATCCTTCCTTTTGTGGGGATGGTTTGGCTGTTTTCCATGGGGTATCGAAAAATTGTAGACGGGCTGCAGTCGAGGGTTTTGCGAAGCGATTACCGGTTGGGGCAGATGAAAGCCCAGGGACAGGGGATGGCCCTTCTCAAAAAAGAGATTGCCCGTCTGTTTGCCACGCCTGCTTATCTGATGAATTGCTGTATCAGCGCGGTGCTCATGGTCGGTTTTGCCGTGTGGGTGGTTGCAGATCGGAAAAGTATGTCCGTTTTTGTGGAACTGATGGGAAAAGAATGGATGGCCCCGCTGTTTTTGGTGTGCATGGAACTGATGGTGGCGATGCTGTATCCCTCCGCCGTATCAATCAGTTTGGAGGGAAAAAGTATCTGGATTTTAAAGGAAGCGCCAGTGGATACCAAAACGCTTTTTGCCGCAAAGGCGGCCCTGAATCTGGTGGTTGCAGTTCCGTGCGTATTGCTGACGGCCATCCTATTTGTGGTTTCCGGATTTGTGACGGTTCTGGAAGGGGGCTGTATGCTTTTGGCCTGTCTGGCTTTGGGGGCGTTTCTGGCACAGGCGGGGCTTGTCGTCAATCTGCATTTCCCAAGCATGGAGGCGGGCGACATGCGGGCGGTAAAAAATTCCGCGTCCGCCCTGATCAGCGCTTTTGGCGGGCTGTTGTTTGCGGGAGTACTGGCGGCCCTTGTGTTGTTTACGAAAAACTTGATTCCCTTTCCGGGGTTTTGCCTGGCGCAGGCAGCTGTGTTAATCCTCTTGTCGGCCGGAGTATGGAAATACCTGAAACAGCGTGGAACACAGCTGTTTAGGGAATTGTAATGTTGCAGGCCACGGATTGGATCCAATGTCGATCGGATATATTTAAGCAGTTTGGGCGGTGCTATCCGGCCAGACAATACCCGGCACCTGTTTGGCCGTAACAGTTAGGACAGGAGCCACACGGAAAACCATTTTGCAGGAGGGCGGCACACAGGCGGTTTTCCGAAAGCGTCATGGGGGCGCATGGCCATTACAGGCTTGCAAGGCTCCCAGACGGGAAATACCACCAAAATACAGAATGTCCCTAAACACAACAGGGCACAAAAAACGCACTGCGTTTGTACGGTTTTGCG
>CARDPF010000257.1 GCA_948960675.1 uncultured Eisenbergiella sp. | reverse complement strand
GTTTTCCTCTTCCCACAGATCCAAAAACTCCGGTTCCATAAAAAGTTGCTTCCAGGCCGCCGCATCCTGGCGTCCCCGCATGGAACCGTAAATTTGCGCCGCCTTTTGTACAAACCGGCCGGACGGTGTATCGTCAATTTCTTCTGCTTCCCCTTCCTTTTGTGTTAAAAGCTGCAATGCCCTTTCATAGGATTCCCGAAGCTGCTTAAACCCCTCCGGGTCATCCTCGGGATTGACCAGCCGCAGCTTTTGGCGGTAAGCTTCCCGAATCTTTTGTTCATCTGCCGTTTTCCCTATGCCGAGCACCTCATAAACCCTGCTCTCATCCATATGCCCAAAAGCCCTCCTTCCCGGACAGCCTATCTCAAAAAGGGCAGAATCCCATCATCCTGCCCTCCGGTCCATATTCCCTCGTGTCAAAAGGTAAACTTATCTGCAAAATAGCTGTCAAGATCGGCAATTGCCACACGCTCCTGCTCCATGGAATCCCTAAACCGCACGGTCACACAGCCGTCCGTCTCGGAATCAAAATCGTATGTAACGCAGAAAGGCGTCCCGATTTCATCCTGACGGCGGTATCTCTTTCCGATATTCCCCCTGTCGTCATATTCACAGTTAAACTTTTTGGAAAGATGTGTGTAAATCTTTTCCGCGCCCTCCCCCAGCTTTTTGGAAAGGGGCAGAACGCCGATTTTTACAGGCGCCAGGGCTGGATGGAAACGCAGCACGGTGCGCATCTCCTGGCCTTCCAACTGCTCTTCGTCGTAGGCGGCGCACAAAAAGGCCAGCACCACCCGGTCCGCCCCAAGGGACGGTTCGATGACATAGGGAATGTATTTCTCGTTCTTTGTATCGTCAAAATAAGTCAGATCCTGTCCGGACACATTGGCATGCTGCGTTAAGTCGTAATCAGTCCTGTCCGCAATCCCCCACAACTCACCCCAGCCAAAGGGGAATAAAAACTCAATGTCCGTCGTGGCTTTGGAATAGAAGGAAAGTTCCTCCTTCTCATGGTCGCGGACACGCATATCCTCCGGCCTGATGCCAAGCGTCTGCAGCCAGTCGATACAAAACTGCTTCCAATAGGCAAACCACTCCAAATCCGTGTCCGGCTCACAGAAAAATTCCAGTTCCATCTGCTCAAACTCCCGGGTACGGAAGGTAAAATTGCCGGGCGTAATCTCGTTACGGAAGGATTTCCCGATCTGGCCAATGCCGAAGGGAATCTTTTTGCGGGACGTACGCTGTACGTTTTTGAAATTCACGAAAATGCCCTGTGCCGTTTCCGGACGCAGGTATACGGTGTTCTTCGCATCCTCCGTCACGCCCTGAAAGGTCTTGAACATCAGGTTAAACTGGCGGATATCCGTAAAATTATGCTTGCCGCAGGAGGGGCAGGGAATCCGGTTATCTACAATAAACTGCATCATTTCTTCCTGTGTCCAGCCGTCCACCGTGCCGGAAAGCGCAATGCCCTGCTCCTGGGCATAATCCTCAATGATTTTGTCTGCACGGAACCGCTCATGGCATTCCTTACAGTCCATCAGCGGATCGGAAAAACCGCCCAGATGACCGGACGCCACCCAGGTCTTGGGATTCATCAAAATGGCGCAGTCCACTCCCACATTATAGGGGTTCTCCTGAATAAACTTCTGCCACCAGGCGCGTTTGACATTATTCTTTAATTCCACCCCCAGATTGCCGTAATCCCAGGTATTTGCCAGCCCGCCGTAAATCTCGGAGCCAGGATATACAAACCCTCTCGCCTTTGCCAGGGATACGATCTTTTCCATTGATTTTTCCATTTCTTCATTCCTCCCGTTTTGCCAAGCATACTTTCGTCATTCAAAAATAATATAGGTCAACACTTCGCTGTCGCCTACCATAACCGTTTTGTCGTCCCCGATGGGCAACACATCGCCTGAGACATACAGTACTTTGTCCCAAACCCGCACGTCCACCGCTTCCCGCACAATGGCAATATGTTTCTCCCCCATGCCCAAAATATCATCCTTGGTAATGGTCTGTGTATCGTCCTGCAGGGAAACCAGCGTCACATCCATGTCATAGCCCGCATCGTAAGCTTCCTTGACAGTCCCCACAAACAGGGCAGACTGGTTAAACCCGGCATAAACCGATGCGTCCGGATAGAGCATTCTCACCGTCCAGATGCCGTTGCCGCCTTCTTCCGCAATCCCCTCCAGCGTCACCGTCCCAGTCTGCTTTCCGGCATTATAGGCATCGCAGGCTGTCTGTATCATCGCCTGCAGCTTCGCCATATCATAATAGGTCTCCTCCGAAAAATCCTCCACAATGGTATGTACCACGCTTCCGTCTTTTTTCAATTCAATCGTTGTCTCCGTCACCGCCGGGCTGCTTTCCCCACAGCCTGTCATTCCTGCCGCCAGCAAAAAAATGGCCAAAACCAGTGCAAAACTTTTCCGCATTCCTTTTGCTCCCCCTCTGTCAGCCTTATTGGCATGCCAGATTATTAACTCAACGTTACCATTATAGCGGACATCTTCCGCTTTTTCAACCCAATTTATAAACTTTGCAGTACCTCCAACGTCAAAAAACGCCCCGGCAGGCAATTCTTGCGGTATTGCAGCGCAAGTTTTTCCATTTCCGCAAGGACGGAATCATTGACGGTAAAAGTATAGAGTTTTGCCACCGGCGCCTGCGCCACAAACTGCAATGCAAAACGGGTGGAATCTTCAAAGTTCCCTTCCGGTATTCCCGGAAATTCCCCGTTTAGCACTACCAGTTTAATCTCAAACACACACCGCACCAGCCTGCAGGAGAGGCTGGTGTGGGTCAGTGCGCGTAAGGACTGGTACAAAAGCTTAAGGATTTCCTTTTCGTCATTGTTTTCCCTGGTACAGTATTCGCACAGTTCCATGAAATACATCCCGTAGCATGCCGCCTCCATGTCGCCCCGCAGCTGTTCAAAATAGTTGGAAACGTTTGCCTCACAGATCGTATAAGAGGATTTACCTTCGTAAAGGGTGAAAATGCCAAAAACAAAAGGGCTTACGGCTGCCATCAGTTTATTGTTGGTTTTTCTTACCCCCCTTGCAAACGCGGAAATTTTTCCCCGCTCCTTTGTCAAAAGCACCACCCGCTTGTCATACTCCCCAACCGGCTCGGCCTTGATTACCATTGCCGTCACTTCCACGCATTCCCGCATATCCTGCACCGTCCTGCCTGCCGCTTTCTGCAGCCTCCAAAAAGGAGGCGGTAAAGGAAGCATCCCCAGTATGGGGGATGCTTCCCGATTGCTGTGTCTGTCCCTGTTTGGTTCCCCGGTATTTGAGATAATCCTCCACTTTTCCCGTATGCAAAAACTGCTGCCAGTAATTCGTCTCCTTCATCCTAAGCCTCCCTACGCATTTCTTCCCGTATCTTTTTATGTCGTTAGGGTTCGCTTTTTGGTGTTTTTCTATGCGTACACGCCCAAACTGGAAAAAGGTGCTACCGGCTGCAAAGCTTATTGGTAACAAAAGCTTGCATCATGTCCTCACGGAATGCGCAGTTTATGCGCATTCCTGACCCAGAAATAGTAACCAAAAGCTTACATGGAATCAGAAGGATTGTAGCCGAAATTTTTCAGCATAAAGTCACTGTCCCGCCAGTCCTTTTTAACCTTTACCCAAAGCTTTAGGTTGACCTGGGACTCCAGCATGTTTTCGATATCCCGGCGGGCCTGGGAGCCGATCTTTTTGAGCATCGCCCCCTGCCTGCCGATCACGATTCCCTTGTGGGAATCCTTTTCGCAAATGATGGTTGCATCAATCTCCACCAGCCTTTTTCCAAACTCCATCCGGTCTATGGCCACCGCAATGCCATGGGGAATCTCCTCCTCCAGACAGCGCAGCGCTTTTTCCCGGATGATTTCTGCCACAATCTGGCGCTGGGGCTGATCCGTAACGGTGTCCGCGTCATAAAAGGGCTCCCCATAGGGCAGGTATTTGAAAATACAGTGCAGCAGGGTGTCCGTATTGTTGCTGCGCAGCGCAGATACCGGTACAATCTCTGCAAAATCCATTTCCTGGCGGTAGGCTTCGATGGCGCAGGCCACTGTTTCCTTTTTGACCGTATCAATCTTATTGACCACCAAAATGACCGGCTGCCTGCAGCGGGCAAGCTGTTTCAAAATGTAGCGGTCCCCTGCGCCGATATAGCTGGAAGGCTCTACCAGCCATATCACCACATCCACATCATTAAGGGTACTTTCCGCTGCCCTGACCATATAATCCCCCAGCTTGTTTTTCGCCTTATGGATGCCTGGGGTATCCAAAAAAACCACCTGTCCTTCTTCCCCCGTATAAACCGTTTGAATCCGGTTTCTGGTCGTCTGCGGCTTATTGGATGTGATGGCGATCTTCTGCCTGATCAAATGATTCATCAGTGTGGATTTTCCCACGTTCGGCCTGCCCACCAAAGCTGCAAAGCCCGATTTAAACTTCCTGTTCTCCATGCTTCTCCCGTTTTACACCACTATTGCGGTTCGTT
>CARDPF010000256.1 GCA_948960675.1 uncultured Eisenbergiella sp. | reverse complement strand
TGTGTGACTGGAGTTCAGACGTGTGCTCTTCCGATCTCATATTTTTTGGCATAAGTGCAAAGACGGCTTATATTATTGTAGGCATTCCAGTTGAGTGTCACAAACTGGTTCCATCCGCAGCATCCCGGACAGCAGTACTGGGTCGCCCCCGCCTCATACATCCACTTCGTCTCCTCTTCCCGCTGGTTCCAGGCATATCCCCAGTTTAAGCATACCATTTCTTTGGGAAGCTCCCTGACCATCTCCGGGAAGCCCAAAATGACATCCCCCCAGAACATGGGCCGCCTGCCGTTGTCTACCAAAAACTGCGCCAGTTCCTTGACATAGTTGATGTAAACCCGGTCCTTCCCCAGTTCTTCCACGGCCTTTTTGCTCTTGCCCTGCCCTAGGTCGAAGGTTTCATCCGCACAGATATTAAACTGTCTGGAGGAGAAAAGCTCCATATACTCCCCGATCATGTCCTTTAGCAGCACAAGGCTCTGCGGATCCGTGGCGTTGATGGTGTGATGGTGCATCCGGCCCTTTAAGGAAAACGGCTGCCGGTCGGAATCCTCCAGTTCACATAAATGCGCATATTCTTTGGAGGAAAGCAGCTTGTATAGATGCCCGAAGCTGGACAGGGAGGGAACCAGTTCAATTCCCCTCTCCATGCAATACTGATCCAACTCCATGATTTCCGCCGCCGTCAGGGGCGTATCGTCCCTCCAAAGTTCCGTCATCCCCCGGAACAGATAGGAATGCTCAATGTAAATCTGCAGCTGGTTCATCTTATAATAGGCCATACGGTCCGCAAGTTCTTTCAGCCATGAAAGCTTGGGCACGCGCCCCCGGGCGCTGTCAAAATAGTAGGCCCTGTTTTCGATTTCCGGCGCATCTTCGATACAGAGGGCAGGCAGAACGG
Organism: uncultured Eisenbergiella sp.; assembly: GCA_948960675.1. Classification (GTDB taxonomy): domain Bacteria; phylum Bacillota; class Clostridia; order Lachnospirales; family Lachnospiraceae; genus Gallintestinimicrobium. Next base: position 3,646 of record CARDPF010000256.1, on the reverse strand, counting down.
CCCCGTTCTGTTCCACAATCTGCAAAAGTGTCTGCATACCATGCCAGAGTCCGCTTTCGCTGCCCGTAACCGACACCTGCCCCGGCGTGATCTCTAACCTGTATCCCTGCCCCTTTACAGCGTCATCCTGCACAAATACGATGTCTCCTTCCCTGCCGGCCCCCCTGCTGATCCTTCCGGAATACCCCAGCGCTTTTTTCACCGCCTGGCCAAACAGCGCAAGCTGGCGGCACACCCTGTCGGAGCACCCCGGCTGCGCACACAGGTACGTGCGATACGTAAACGTAAAACTACCCTCTTTTTCTTCCAGCTTCGCCGGATACGGTATTAAGTACATAGTGTAAAATCCCCTTTCCAAATTGTTTTTCCTTTATCGGATAATTCCCACTCAAACAGTCCCGGTTCCGTCACAAACCGCATATTGGCATCCCACAGTCCAAGCTGTTCCATCCGGATGGCCAATGCAACCTCCTTCTCCTGACCGGGCTCCAGCCATACCTTCTCAAAGGCCTTGAGTTCCCTGACCCGGCGCACGGTGGACGCCGCCACATCCTTCACATAAAGCTGCGGTACGGCAAAACCTGCCGCCTTCCCCGTATTTTTCACCTTGAACCGCAGCGCATTCCCCTTTTGGGCCAATTCTTTTTGGGACATTTTGGCACACACGGGCCCAATGTCCCGATACGAATAGGAAGTGTAATCCTGCCCCTCCCCGAACACAAACAGCGGTTTTTGTTCCATGTCCATATAATGCCATGCCGCATAAGAAGACTTATAGTTGTAATAAACCGGAAGCTGTCCCCGGTCATACGGCAGGGAGACCGGAAGCCTCCCGGAAGGATTCACGATTCCGGCCAGGATTTCCGCAATGGCCTGTCCCCCCATAGGTCCTGGATAGAAGGATAGCAGTACCGCCTTTGACAGTTCGCATACCCGGCGCAGTTGCGGCGGCCTTCCGCTAATCACCACCGTAATCACCGGCTTTTTCGTTTCACAAAGCACTTCCAGCAGCCTGATCTGGGCCGCAGGCAGGGCGATATCCCCACAATCCATCCCCTCCCCACAATCCATGGACGGCCCCTTATTTTGGTTTTTTGTGCAGGCCCCTTTTGTCATGGCAGCACCGTTACTGTCAAAAACGGCTCCCCCAAACCGGCTGGAGGACGTGCCCAGTACGCAAACCACTACGTCGCTTTCCTGCGCAAGCCCGGCGGCCTCCTTAAGCAGCCCCTGGTTTGTATCCCGCAGATGACAGCCGGGCGCATAGGAAACCGCAAAGCCCCTACACACCTGCCGGACACCCTCCAGCACCGTAACGCCCCCGTCCTCCCGAAGCGGCGGGGAATAATCGCCGATCTGGTTGTAAATGGCGTCCGCATTGGGCCCTGTCACAAGCAGTTTTCTGCCCGCAAAGCAACCGCCGGCCAATTGCCCACCCCCGGCCTTTATGCTTCCTTCACAGGGAAGCGGCAAAATCTGTCCCTCGTTTTGCAATAGCACGCTGCTCTCCCGGGCCATTTCCAGAGACTGTCCGTATTGCCTGTAAGGATAAAAAAGCCCCTCCTCATCCTCCGGCAAATACGGGTGCTCAAACAATCCCCGCTCAAATTTCAGCTGCAAAATCCTAAGGACAGCGGCATCCACCTGCGATTCCTCCACAAGACCGCGCGCTATTGCCGTCTCAAGCTGTCCAAAGGCCCGGTCCCAAAGCCCCATGTCCACCCCGGCCGTAAGCGCCATGGCACCGGAAAGCACGTTATCGCCGGTCATAAAATCCAGCTGGTCGATGGCCACCCCGTCCGCCATCACAAACCCGTCAAATCCCATCTCCTGCCGCAGGATTTCCTGCAGCAAACGGGCATTCACATGGCAGTACACACCGTCGATTTCGTTATATGCCGCCATCACGCCTTTGACCCCGGCCCGGACGCATGCCTGCATGGGGGGAAGGTGAATCTCCCTAAGTTCCCGCTCCCCGATGCGCGCCGCACTGGCATTGACACCGCCTGTTCCCTCTCCCTGTGCGGCAAAATGCTTGGCCACCACAAAAGGGCCTGCCTTCTGCACCCCCCGCACCGCCGCCTCTGCCATCATGCCGCTCAGGTAAGGATCCTCACTATAGCACTCCTCGCTGCGGCCCCAGCGGGGATCCCGCAGCACATCCAGCATGGAGCAGAGGGCCAAATCCACCCCCATAGCCTGCAGCTGCTTTCCGCAGACCTCATAAGCCTCCTCCAACAGCTGCGGATGAAAAGTCGCCCCCGCCGCCAGGTTCACCGGCAAAAGATAGCCGTCCAACGCCTGATGCCCGTGGGGACATTCGGAACTGAGCAGCATGGGAATGCCCAGCCGGGAATGTTCCACCACATAGCGCTGCACCTGGTTATACGCCTTTTTGGCCAAAATGCCGCTAAGACCGGTGGAATAATCCTTATCGGCCCATGGGTCTGCCCGGTACAGACCGTACAGGCAGCCCAGTCCGCTGTATTTTTCCACCTCAGCCTCAAATTCCTCATCCAATTCGATATACGGCCCGTCCGCGCCCATTTTCTTATTATAAATCCGAAACCCGTAAAGACGCTGGTTAAGCTGTCCGACCTTTTCTGCAAGCGTCATTTTGGAGAGCAGATCCTGCGCCCTCTCTTTTACCGGCAGTGCGGGATTTTGGTATTTTTCCATCAGTCAAACTCCCTGTATTTTTCTTTTAACAGCGGGATTCCGTACTCCCTGGGCGTTCCCTTGATACGGTCCATGTATTTTTGCAGCTGCCCCCTGCAGTGCTCCGGCCCCCCTTCCCGCATCACCGTCCACATCGGGTCAATGTCGGAAACAGAAGACTTCATCATATCGTCCGTCCAATCCAAAATCATCTTTGCACCCCTTGCACACAGATCCGGACGCTCGTCCGCCAGATTATGCAGTTCATGGGGATCCTTTTTGATATCAAAAAGCATTTCATCCGGCAGTAAATGATACCCGCCGTGGATGGTACGGATATAGACATAATCCTCAAAACGGACACTGCGCTGGCACACATGGGCACACTGGGTCAGCACCGCATAAGGCTTGGAACAGTCCGTCCCGTCCCGCAGCGTCTTGGCAAAGGAAACGCCGTCATAACGGAAACGGTCCCAGGTCGCCATGGAAGTTCCCAAAAGTTCCTGTATGGTAGGCGCCAAATCCGTATTGTCATGGAAGCCCCTGGCTATGGCGCCTTTCTGCATGCCGGGCCAGCGGATCAGCAGCGGAATGCGGCATACCGGCTCATCCGCCATGCCATGCTCCCCGTACACACCAAATTCGCCCAAATCCTCCCCGTGGTCCGCCGTCACAATAATCGCCAAATCATCATCATACAGCCCGTTTTCCTTGAGCCAGTTCACAATCTGCCCAATGTTGTCGTCGGTGTAACGCACGCCGTCGTCGTAGAGATCCACAAAATGCTTCGCCTCCCCAAGCGTCTTTAAACTGCCGGGATGCTTGGGAAATTTTGCCGGGACGTCGTCGTTCCACATATTGATTTCGTTTGCGCCATGGGGACCGATATGCAGCAAATGCTCGTTAAAAATCTCATCCGTAATCCAGTCGTCCGGCAGGGGCGTCCCTGCAAAGCGGCTTTCGTAATCCGCAGGAGTCCGGTATGGGG
>CARDPF010000255.1 GCA_948960675.1 uncultured Eisenbergiella sp. | reverse complement strand
CAGCGTACTCTTTTTATAGCGATAAGTAAAGACCGGATTTCCCTGCGGCATAAATTTGAGGCTCTCCCCGTAGTACTTTAACAGCTGCGGGATATTTTCCCCGCGTACCTTTGCGTCCGGACAATAGGTGTAACGGATTTCGCCAAAACGCCCTTTGACCTCCATGATATAGAGCCGGTGCGCCTGCACCCGCATGAGGGCGATCCTGAGCAAATTGTCCACAGATTTTGGCACCGCGCCGAAACGGTCCAGCAGTTCCTCCTTCATCTCGTCGCTTTCCTGCGCGTTTTCCACACCCGCAATCCTTTTGTAAATATCCAGTTTCTGCTGCTCGTTGACAATATAGGAGGACGGGATAAACGCGTCTGCCTCCAGTTCCACCGTAGTGGTAAAATCCTGCACCGCCGAAATGCCCTTGAGCCCCTTGACCGCCTCGTTTAGCATTTTGCAGTACAGGTCATAGCCCACGGCCTCCATGTGTCCGTGCTGGCGTTCCCCCAGCAGGTTGCCCGCACCCCGGATTTCCAAATCCTTCATGGCAATTTTAAAACCGCTTCCCAAATCGGTAAACTCCCGGATTGCCGCCAGGCGCTTTTGTGCCACCTCTTTTAACACCTTATCCCGCTTATACATCAAAAAGGCGTAAGCCGTACGGTTGGAACGTCCCACCCGCCCCCGCAGCTGGTACAGCTGGGCCAGTCCCATCCGGTCGGAATCATGGATGATCATCGTGTTGACGTTGGAAATGTCCAGTCCCGTCTCGATAATGGTGGTGGCCACCAGCACGTCGATTTCCCCGTTGATGAAATCATACATAATCCGTTCCAAATCCCGTTCGGCCATCTGGCCGTGGGCGAAGGCGACGCTGGCCGTGGGCGTAAGCTTTTGAATCTGCGCTGCCACATCCGCGATATTATTCACCCGGTTATACACATAATACACCTGCCCGTTCCGGGAAAGTTCCCGCACAATGGCCTCCCGCACCATCTCCTCATTGTATTCCATGACATAGGTCTGGATCGGCAGACGGTCGTTGGGAGCCTCCTCCAGCACGCTCATATCCCGGATGCCCACCAGCGACATATGCAGGGTACGCGGAATCGGCGTGGCCGTCAGCGTCAGCACATCCACGTCCGCCTTCATTTTCTTGATCTTTTCCTTGTGCGTCACCCCGAAACGCTGTTCCTCGTCCACAATCAAAAGTCCCAGGTCCTTAAACTTTAAATCGGCGGAAAGCACCCGGTGGGTGCCGATCACGATGTCCACCAGACCCTTGCGCACATCCTCCATCGTCTTTTTCTGCTGGGCCGGGGTACGAAAGCGCGACAGTAAATCAATGCGTACGGGAAAATCCTTCATGCGCTGCAGGAAGGTATTGTAATGCTGCTGGGCCAAGATCGTGGTGGGAACCAAAAAGACCACCTGCTTGCTGTCCTGCACCGCCTTGAACGCGGCGCGGATGGCGATCTCCGTTTTCCCGTAGCCCACGTCGCCGCAGACCAGACGGTCCATGATTTTTTTGCTTTCCATATCCCGCTTGGTTGCCGCGATGGCACTCAGCTGATCTTCCGTCTCCTCAAACGGAAACATCTCCTCAAACTCCCTCTGCCAAACCGTGTCCCCGGAAAAGGCGTACCCCTCGCCCTGCTGCCGGGCCGCATACAGTTCCACCAGGTCTTTGGCCACCTCATTGACGGCGGCGCGCACCTTCGACTTGGTCTTTGTCCACTCCTGCGTGCCAAGCTTGTTTAACTTCGGCTTCCTGCCCGTATCGGACGAGGCGTATTTTTGGATCACATCCAGCCCCGTGGCCAGCACGTACAAATTCCCGCCGTCCCGGTAGGAAATCTTGATATAATCCTTGGTAGTGCCCTCCACCTCCACCTTTTCGATTCCCCGGTAGATTCCCAGCCCGTGGGTCTCATGCACCACGTAATCGCCCACTTTGAGTTCCGCGAAATCCCGGATTTTTGTGCCCTCATACCGTTTTTTGGGCCGCTTCTTCTTTTTTTCCGCCCCGAAAATGTCCCCTTCCGAGATGACGGCAAATTTTAACAGGGGATACTCAAAGCCCTTCGCCACATGGCCGTAAAACAGTTCCACCTCCCCGGGCTGTACTTCCCGGTCCGGATCCTCGCTGTAAAAGGCCGTCAATTCCTGCTCCCGCAAATCCATGGCCAGCCGCTTCGCCCTTGTCCGGGAGCCGCACAAAAGAAGCACCCGGCTTCCCGTCTTTTTATAACGCTTCAAATCCCGGATCAGCATCTCAAAGCTGTTGTTGTAGGAGGACATACTCCGAACCGTGATCTCTAACTTGCGCTCCGGCCTAAAAAGCGCGTTTTTGACGTCAATGGCGCTCATGGAAGCCGTCCTAAAGCGCGTAAGGTACGCCGCGATTTCCCGCTTGGTATACAAAAGATCCGCCTGTCCGGGCAGGATGTACCCCTTCTCCAGGCGTTGCGTCATGCTCTCCCGAAATTCTGCCTCCAGCGCATCCGCCGTTTCCGAAAGACGCTGGGGTTCGTCCAAAAACACGCCGCATTGCTTTGTGTCAAAAAACTGCAAAAAAGACTCCGTATCGTCATAGAAATAATGGACGAAGCTCTCCAAATTGACCACGCCCGCAAACTCCTGTGCGGACTCCTTCCATTCCCGGATCTGCATCCGGATCCGGTGCGCCTCCTCGGTTTTCCCCTCTTTTTGCAGCCTGTCCGCAAAGCTTTTGGTCTCTTCGTCAATTTTTACAAAGCCGTCGTGCCTGCGCGCCTTGGACAGCGTCATCTCTGCCGCCGGGTAAATCCGTACGCTTTCCAGGTTTTCCACCGACCGCTGGGAGAGCACGTCAAAGCTGCGGATGGAATCCACACTGTCCCCCCAAAGTTCAATCCGGTACGGATTTTCCTCCGTCATGTCATAAATATCGACGATGCCGCCCCGTATGCTGAACTGCCCCGGCGCTTCCACCTGCCAGCTGCTCTCATATCCCATTTCCACCAGCTTTTCTGCCAGTTTTGCCTCGTCCACCGTACATGTCTTATCAAAATACAATACCTTTTTCGCAATTTCCAAAAGCGGTACCTGCGGGGTCATCAGTGCCGCCAGCGTCGTGACCACCGTCACCGGACGCCCTTCCAGCAGGGCGCGCAGCACCTGCATCCTCCTGCGGGCCAGTTCGCCCCCCGCCACGTCTGCCTGGTAAAAGATCAGGTCCCGGGCGGGATACAGCCAGACATTACGGTCGTAAAACCGGTATTCCTCACTGATTTCCCGGGCCCGCACGTCACTAAAAGTAACGATGATTTTCTGAAAAAAACCATCGCCCAGCCCGTAAACCATATGCAGCTTTTGGGAATCATACAGGCCGGTAAAACCGACCGCCGCCCCTTCCCTTTCCAAAAGCTTTTTTCCGTCCTCAAACTCTGCCAGTTCCTGCAGCGGAGCCGTTAATACCTTCATGTATACCTCCACCCGTTTCCCGCCGTACAGATCCCTGTATCACCCGTCCGTTTCCTTTTTCTTATTAAAACGGTTCATGGCAGCATCCGGCCCGTCCCCCAGTATCACCTCCACGGCATCGCACACCTGCCTTGCGGTCTGCACCATCAGGGCCTTCTCCGGTTTGGAAAAATGCCCCAGCACATAATCGGCCAGATCATACCCCTCCGGTTTTTCCCCGACACCAATTTTTACACGTTCAAAGGTATCGTGCCCCAAGTGCAGGATAATGTTTTTCAGTCCGTTATGCCCCCCGGCGCTTCCTTTTTTCCGGATCCGGATCATCCCCGGCTCCAGACTGACATCGTCGTGCAGCACAACCAGGTTTTCCCTTGCGTCCACCTTGTAATAATCCAGCACTTCCCGGATACACTCGCCGCTTAAGTTCATATAGGTCAAGGGCTTTACCAAAAGAACCTTCTGCCCGCCAATCATGCCCCTGCCAAGCAGTCCCTTGTGCTTTGCCTCCTGCATGCGGATGCCATGCCTTTCTGCAAGCATATCTATGACCGCAAAACCAATATTATGTCTGGTATTTTCATATTCCTTACCCGGATTTCCCAATCCTACAATTACATACATCACCGATTCCTCTTTTAATAAGCCGTGTCCCCGTCATGGGCAAGGAGGGAAACATTCCCTATTCCTTTGAGCGCCCCCACCATCCCCAGCGAAATGACGATACTGGACTGGATCGTCAAAATATACGCTGCGCACACTATACATCCCTGCGCGGCCCGCATGCGGATCCTGCCGCAGGAGCGGGCGGATCCGGTTCTCTATGATAATAAGCTGCGGCAGGGTACATACAAATTCCAGTTCATGCCGCCAGCCTCCTCTTTTGTCCATTGCTCTCCCCGCAGTATTATACTAATTCCCTTCCAAAAAGTCAATCTTACAGCTATGGGCCTTCGTTTTCGTGTCATAATTGGTTACTATTCACGGCCAATGTCACTTCGTTAAGCCACGGGTTTTGGGGGGCTTGCCAACAGGCGGGGAAGGCGGAGCCTTTTGCAGGCCGGACACCCCTGCCGGGCGGACGGTTCCTTACGCATGGTG
>CARDPF010000254.1 GCA_948960675.1 uncultured Eisenbergiella sp. | reverse complement strand
TTGCCCATCTTTATGATGGGGCTGCTTTTCGGATCCAGCCAGCTTTTGATGCAGATTGGTATTTGGGTATTTTTGCTGGCGGTTTTGTTTCAGGTAGTTACCCTTCCGGTGGAGTTCGACGCCAGCCGCAGGGCGCTGGCCATGCTGACGGATTACGGTATTTTAAAGGAGCAGGAGAACGAGGGGAGCCGTAAGGTGCTCAAGGCGGCGGCCATGACCTATGTGGCAGCGGCAGCGGCGGCGGTTTTAAACCTTCTTCGGCTGATTATGCTGTCTAAGAGAAACGACAGGGATTAATTGCGGGCGGGGGGCTTTGGCATGAATGTCAGGGAGAACGTGCTGGATGTGCTTTTGGAGGCGGAAAAGACTGGGCGCTACGGCGGCCGGCTGATTAAAGGTGTGCTGGATAAATACAATTATGAGGATGGCAGGGAGAAGGCCTTTTTTAAGCGTCTGGCAGAAGGGGTTTTGGAGAGGCGCATTACGCTGGATTGGGTGCTGGACTTCCATTCCAAAACACCGGTGGAAAAAATGAAACCCCTGATCCGCAATCTGCTGCGCCTCTCTGCCTATCAGATTTTGTATATGGAAGCCATACCGGACGCGGCGGCCTGCAACGAGGCGGTGCGGTTGGCAAAAAAGCGGGGCTTTGTCACACTTTCCGGTTTTGTAAACGGAGTACTGCGCAGTGTTTCCAGAAATAAGCAGTCTCTGGCATACCCGGATCCACAACAGGATTTGCCGCAGTATTTGTCGGTATATTACAGCGTACCGGAATGGATTGTCCGGCTCTGGATCGGGCAGTATGGGCAAGAGCAGGCGAAACAGCTGCTTGCAGGAAGCGGGCAGCAAAGACCCGTAACCATCCGGCTCAAAGGGACGATGGCAGGAGACCGGAGGGAGGCTTTATGCAAAGCCTTTGCGGACCGCAGGGTTTTGGCAAAGCCCCATCCGTTGTACAAAGATGCCTATGAACTGGAAAACTGTGGGGACATTGGCGCTTTGCCCGGCTTTGCCGATGGGCTGTTCTATGTGCAGGATGTGAGTAGTATGCTGGCGGTGGAAGCAGCAGGGATTGCCCCTGGCATGAAGGTGCTGGATTTGTGCAGCGCTCCGGGGGGAAAGGCAATGCTGGCCTATGAGAAGCTGGGGCTGCCCTGTGCAACGGACAAGGCGGCAGCGGTAGGACCGGTGTGTGAAAGCTGTCTTTGGGCAGGGGATATTTCCTCCGCAAAAACCGGTAAAATCCAGGAAAATGCCCGGCGCATGGGATATGGGAAGATGGAAATTTCTGTCTGGGATGCAGGGGTGTACCAAAAGGAACTGGATAGCTGGGCGGATGTGGTATTGGCGGATGTGCCCTGTTCGGGACTGGGGGTCCTTGGGCGCAGGAAGGATCTGCGTTACCGTGTGCAGCCGGAGGATTTGCCGAAGCTGGTAGAACTGCAGCGGGCCATTTTGGAAGCCTCCTGGCGGTATGTGAAGCCCGGCGGTGTCCTTTTATACTCTACCTGTACGGTGAACCGGCAGGAAAACGAGGAAAACGTACGCTATGTGACTGAAAATTTTCCTTTTGTGACGGAGGGCATGGATGCATATCTGCCGGAAATATTGTGCAACGGCCAGTCAAAAAGCGGGATGCTGCAGCTTTATACAGGGGAATATGGAACCGATGGGTTTTTTATGGCACGTCTGCGCCGTACCGGATAAGGGGACGCATACAGGAAGGAAGAGGGATGATGGAACATAAGGATATCCGGTCGCTGCCATTTGCACAATTGCAGGAAGAGGTTGCCGCCATGGGGGAAAAGAAGTATAGGGCCAACCAGATGTATGATTGGCTGCATGTAAAGCTGGCGGATAATTACGGGGAAATGACCAATCTTCCCCGAAACTTCCGGGAAAAAATGGCGGAAAGATATCCCCTTACTCCTTTGCGGCTTGTACGGGAACAGACCTCCCGCATCGACGGCACAAAAAAATTTCTCTTTGCCCTGCAGGACGATTGCCTGGTGGAGAGCGTGTGGATGCGTTATCGGCACGGCAATTCAGTCTGTATTTCCTCGCAGGTGGGATGCAGGATGGGATGCAGGTTTTGCGCTTCCGGTCTGGATGGACTGGAACGAAACCTTACCCCTGCAGAGATGCTGGATCAGGTGTACCGCATACAGCGCCTTACAGGGGAGCGGGTACACAATGTGGTGGTGATGGGCAGCGGGGAGCCTTTGGATAATTATGATAATCTGCTTGTGTTTTTGCGGATGCTCACCGACGAACATGGCCTGCATATCAGCCAACGCAATGTTACCGTGTCCACCTGCGGCATTGTGCCCAAAATCTATGCGCTGGCAAAAGAGAAGCTGCAGATTACACTGGCACTGTCTTTGCATGAGGCGGACGACGAAAAGCGCGGCCTCCTGATGCCCATTGCCAACCGGTATCATATTGCGGAATTAGCCGAGGCCTGTCGCCATTACTTTGTAGAGACGGGGAGAAGGCTAACCTTTGAATATAGCCTGGTGGCAGGTTTTAACGATACAAAGCAAGATGCCCAAAAGCTGATTGCCCTTGCAGGCTCCCTTGGCTGCCATGTCAACCTGATTCCTGTCAATCCCGTCCGGGAGCGGGATTTTGTGCAGCCAAAGAAAGACGCGGTGGAGGCTTTTAAAAATAAACTTGAAAAAAGTAAAATAAATGTTACTATAAGAAGAGAAATGGGACGGGATATTGACGGGGCCTGCGGGCAGCTTAGGCGCAGGTATCTGGAAACGGCCAGAAAGGGTGAACGCGAAGAATGATAGCTTATGCGATTACCGATATCGGAAAAAAGAGGGTATTCAATCAGGATTATGCGTATTTGTCGCTGGAAAATGTGGGCAGCCTGCATAACCTGTTCGTAGTGGCGGACGGGATGGGCGGCCATAAGGGGGGCGGGCATGCTTCCCGCAGGGCGGTGGAGACGATTTTGAAAAGAATCCGGCAGAACCGGGAGGAGACCATGGAGCAGACGCTCGTGGATGCCATCCGGTATGCCAACCGGTGCATCAAACAGGAAGCCCAACAGGATGAACAGCTGGCGGGAATGGGAACCACTGTGGTGGCGGCGACCTTTATGGGGGATATGCTGGAGGTGGCCAATGTGGGCGACAGCCGGTTATATATTGCAGATGACAGTCAGATCAGACAGATCACACAGGATCATTCCCTCGTGGAGGAGATGGTGCGTTTTGGGGGCTTAAGCCGGGAGCAGGCAAGGCTGCACCCGGATAAGAACATTATCACCAGGGCCGTTGGCGTGGAGGATGAGCTGGAGGTGGATTGCTTTTTAGTGCCTGTAAAAAAAGGCGATATGGTGCTTTTGTGTTCGGACGGACTTACAAACATGCTTGACGACGGGGAAATACACATTATATTGAACGAAAAAACAGACATCCGGGAACGGGCACTCAAACTTGTGGAGGAAGCAAATAACCATGGGGGCAGGGATAATATTGCGGTGATACTTGTGGAGCCGTTTTCAGATGAGGTGAGTCGATGATAAGAATTGGAATGATAATAGGGGACCGTTATGAAATTTTGGAGAGAATCGGAACCGGCGGTATGTCGGATGTATATAAATCAAAGGATCACAAGCTAAACCGCCACGTGGCTGTGAAGGTTTTAAAGCAGGAGTTTTCAGAAAACACAAATTTTGTATCAAAATTCCGTATGGAGGCGCAGGCGGCGGCAAGCCTGATGCATCCAAACATTGTAAATGTTTATGATGTGGGTGAGGAAAACGGTATTTTTTATATCGTGATGGAATTGGTGGAAGGAATTACCCTGAAGAAATATATCGAAAAAAAGGCGAGACTTTCTTTCAAGGAGGCGGTGAGTATTGCCATTCAGGCATGTATGGGAATTGAGGCGGCCCATAAAAACCATATCATTCACCGGGATATCAAACCACAGAACATTATTATTTCCAAGGACGGGAAGGTGAAGGTAACGGATTTCGGCATTGCCAAGGCCGCTACCAGCAATACGATCACTTCCAATGTGATGGGATCCGTACATTATACGTCCCCGGAGCAGGCCAGGGGCGGTTATAGCGATGAAAAGAGCGACATCTATTCCATGGGCGTAACCCTATTTGAAATGTTGACGGGGCGTGTGCCTTTTAACGGGGAGACTACGGTGGCCATTGCCATTAAACATATCCAGGAAGATATGCCTTCCCCCAGGGATTTTGTCCCGGAAATTCCGGTGGGGGTGGAGCAGATTGTCTTAAAATGTACGCAAAAAAGCCCGGACAGAAGGTATCTGACCATGGCTGCCCTGATAGAGGATTTGAAGCGGTCCCTGATGTCGCCGGACGAGGATTTTGTGCGGATCGGGGAAACGGACGAGGGGATGGCTACAAGAAAGGTTGCCGACCGGGAAATGGAGGAAATTAAAAGACAGGCCAAAAAGAAAAATAATGTGGGGGAGGAAATCCGTTTAAAGAAAAACACGGCGCAAAATACTGCCAAATCCGGTTCCAAAAAGAAAAAGACACCTGTTTACCAGGAGGATTTTGAGGAAGAGGAGG
>CARDPF010000253.1 GCA_948960675.1 uncultured Eisenbergiella sp. | reverse complement strand
CCTTACAAATTCCAAACAGCCGGGGAACCCATATGGTTCTCCGGCTGTCGCCTGCCTTTTCTTGCTGATTTCGAGTCCTTTACTCCCCATTTGCGTCTGTAAAAATATAACAATGCCGATAGCAACATAATCCGGCCCGTTCCCTGCCATAGGACGCCAAACCGTCACCGGCTGCATATATAAACCCTGCTGTCCTTTTCCACCGTCAAAGGGCCGTCCTTTTCCAGCTTTTTTACCACAAAATCATGAAAGGCTTTTCTCTCCTCCGGATCCGGACGGTCCATAAAAGGCAGCCTGTCAAGTAAATAGGCGCAGATATCCTCTGCGCTGTCTATCCGCAGCGCATCCTCATAGCGCTCCATAGTGCACGACGAAAAATGACCATCCAGCAAGGCCTCCAATTCCCCGTTTTCCATGCCGTCCTGCTTTGGCATGGCCTGCAGCATCTTATTGCCGAAAAATGTATCTGCAAGTGCATACAACTGGAAGAATTTCCGTTCCCCTGAGGCTGCGACCATCAGTCTGGCATCCGGTTTCATGGCCGCGCGCAGCTTCTTTAACAGGCCGTCTTTGTCCTGCACAAAATCCAGAATGTAATTGGCCAAAATCCGGTCATATTTTTGCCCTAAAAAAGTGGCTTCCTCTGCCTTTGCCAATACCATCCGAAATTCCACGCCCGGACGCAGTTCCTTTTTCCTTTGTTCCACAAAATCCGGCAATACCTGGAGGATTTCCGGGTTTTTATCCAGACAAACCATTTGACACCCCTCCGGCACCTTCCCCAGATTCCGCTGCCAGATCAGGCCTGCTCCGCAGCCCACATCCAATACCCCCATCCCTTTTTGCAGGCAAAGGCGGTCAAACAGCCACGGATACCAGCCGTAAGCGTTGGTGCTGTACGTCTCATGCAGGTAAAAACTCCTTCCCATCCATTCCTTGACCCGAAACGCCTGCATGATATTCACGATCCTGTCCACATCCACATTGGCCCCGCCGGTGTCCTGCGCATCCTCAATGACCTGGATGATCCGGTCCAGCTTTTCCCTTTTTGCCAAAAGCATCCTCTTTTGTGTGTCGAGGGAAATGGAAATGCTGCCCTTATCCTCCCCTCCAAGCATACTGCGGATTTCCCTGAGGGAATATCCCACATATTTCAAAGCAATAATCTTCTGCATCGACAAAAGCGCCTCTTCCCCATAGAGACGTTTTTTGTCCTGCACGGTAGGCATTAAAAGCTTTTCCTTTTCATAAAAGCGGACGGTACGCACGGAAACGCCCGCTTTTTCGGCCAATTCCCTCGCCGAATATCGTCTTGTCCCCATCAGTCCTGCATCTCCCTGATCGCCTGCTGCCAAAACCGCTCCGGAATCTGCGGCCAGTCACAGTTTCCCTGCTCCTGCCTGCACAGTTCCATCGCCCGTTTCAGGACGGTTCCATGGGAGCCTTTTCCGGTGCGCAGTACCTTCTGCGTCACAAAAGTCCACCCAGGCGCATGTACCTCCATCCTTTCCTCACGAAGTTCGGCAATCACGCGCTCCACGTCATACTCCAGACTGATAAACTCTTCTTTCCACTGCCCCGGCGCGCCGTCCAAAACCAAAAACTGCGTCCGTCCGCCGCTTTGCAGCGGCATTCCCACCGATCCGGGATTGCACAGACACCTGCCTGCGTGCGCCATTTTCAGCTGCTCATGGGTATGTCCGCACAAAATGTACTCCGTTTTGGCAGTCTCCATATACATATAAGTCTGCGCCATGTCAGGCCGCATATCCTCATTCACCCTTTTGGGCGAGCCGTGGCAAAGGGTAAACTGCGGCAGGCCTTCCACCCCTGCCACCCTTGTAATGGGCAGGCTCCCAAAGAATGCCAAATCCCGTCCGGTCAGGCGCCGGTAGCCATACAGCAGCGCTCCGGTGGTGGAATTTTGATCCTCCCAGCCCTTTTCCCCACGCTCCCGATAGTCCTGCCAGTAAATTTCCTTATTTCCTTTGATAAAGGTACAGTCATAAGCGTCCGACAGCCTGTATAGCAATTCCATGGTCCGCTCCGGATAGGCCAGTTCCCCTACATAATCCCCCAAAAAGAAAAAGGTTTTCACCCCCTTGGACAGCGCATATTCCACACACCGCGCAAGGGCAATATGGTTTCCGTGGATGTCCGATAAAACTGCAATCTTCATTGGAACGCTCCTTTACGCACCACAGGATCCCTGAAAATGTGACCCGATGCCGTCTTTACAAACTCTTCCATCCTCTCCTCCGTCAGCCATGGGTATTCCCGCAAAAGCCCTTCCCTTTTTTCCCGGTAAAACCCGGTAATATATTTTCTCCGGTTCTCGAAAGCATCCGCCGCAAAAATATCCATGTATGTATTCACGAACCCTTCCGCGCTTTCATAGACCAAAAAAGAGTGAAAATCCGGATGATTTTGCAGATACAAGAAATCCAGGTCATACCAGTCCTTTTTCCATTTCCATACCGTACCGGCCGGATCCAACGCATACGCCTCCCCATCCGCCCGCACGGACTCCGCAAAAATTTCCTCCGCCCATAAAATGTCCGTCAGCAGATGCACATAATATCCCAGATAAAAGGATTCCTGCTTTCTGTCATACCGGGCGCGCATCTCTCCCGTCAAATATTGATCCACATAACGTGCGATATTGATTTTTTTCAAACCGTTTTCTTTTTCTTTATAGTGGGAAACCATGGTAGAGGGCGTAAAACTGCTCCAGTCCGCCGAAGGCACGCCGCTGTCCGGCGCAATGTTTCCCACCACAAACTCCCTTTCCTCCAGACCGCCCCGCATGTCCAGAATCCTATCCGCAATCCGCAAATGTACCATCCATGATGCCATCCTAAGTACCTCCCTGCCACAGCGTGCCGATATGGCACTGCAAGCTTTTATGCACAGTGATAGCATATCATGTGACGTAACGTCACTGTCAATCCCTTTTGCGCACGGAAACCAATTTTACGGTGGGACAGGGGAAAACTTGCGGCAGGCAGGGGTAGCTTTCCAACGGCGGACCGGGGGAGCAGGGTTGCTGCGGGCTGCTGGGGATGCCGGACGGAGAAATTTCCAAAAACGGAGGCTGTCCCTGCAGCAGGGGGCAAAACCGCCCAAACAAAGTGCGTTTTTTGCCTCCTGCTGCGCTTAGGGACAGCCTCCGTTTTTGTGAAATTTCCCGTCTGGTATCCCGCAAGCCCGCAGCAACCCTGCTCCCCCGGTCCGCCGTTGGAAAGCTACCCCTGCCTGCCGCAAGTTTTTTCACGCTCCACCCGCAAAATTGATTTTACGTGCTTTTCTACTCCGATCATACTGTACAGTTTTTGTATGTCAATACACTTCCGCCCCGAAAGGCATCAGGGCCAGTTTTGCCAGTTTAAAATGCTGCAGCCCAAAAGGAATCCCTACAATTGTCACGCAAAGCAGGCATCCCATCGTCACGGAGCCGATGGCCAACGGCAGCCCGGAAAAAACAAGCCATAAAATATTCAACAACAGGGAAACCGCACCGCCGCCATAGCGTACCTCTTTTCCGAAAGGGAAAAAACTCAGGCCCGCAAATTTAAAGCACTGCATCCCTACCGGTATGCCTACCACGGTAATACACCACAAAATCCCCGCCATGCACCAGCCCAAGCCGCTCAAAAAACCGCCGAAAACAAACCACAGTACATTTCCCAAACATCCCATTTTTGTCTTCCTCCCTTCTTGTCATCCGCTGCTTTCAAAACCCTGTTTCCAAAAAAGCAACAGCCAGCCCGAAAGCAAGAAAAGGGCCAAAGGCAAACCGGTCTTTGCGCCCCATCTTTTTGCAGGAAAGCATCACGGCGCAGTACAGCCCACCCGCCAAAAACGCCGTGCACGCAGCGAAAAGTACGGCGCGCCATCCCAGAAAAAAGCCGCCTGCCGCCAGCAATTTGATATCGCCGCCGCCAAATGCGCCCCTGACCGCAAAGGCAAGCAGAAACATCGGCAAAGAAACGATACACGCGCCCCATACCCGGTCCCACAGCAGGGGAGAGGGAAACAGCCAAAGGGATACTACCCCCAGCAGGGCGATGGCCGCTACGAAGCCGTTATGGATACGTTTCGTCCTCCAATCCTTCCACGCTGCTGCCCCTAAAACGGCCAGATATAATAGCCCCACCGCGCCCTGCAAAACCTGTGGCAAGACCCCTGCCGTCACCAGTTTACCTGCCATCTGTCTGCGTATTCCCCCGATAGATTCTCACGCTGCACCACTCTATTAAAAACCCGTTCTTCCTCCTGCTTTTTTCCCAAAAAGTCCAGAAACTCCTGCTCGTTAGCGGGAAGGGTAACCCACGTATCCTTCCACGAGGACAGATAGGCCGCGTTGCTGATTGTCAATCCATAAATACCGTCGCTGCCGGGAGCCAGCAGTTTTTCCCCGTAAAGGACAGCGTCCGTGAAATTCTGTAAAATTTCCAAATGTCCGCCATCCGGTTTCTCCTGCTCCACCACCGTGCATTCCACCTTTTCGGCGGGCATCCCTTCCTTTGCGGTAAAGCAGATTTCCCTCTCATCCTGCTTTAACAGATACAGTTTCAACCGTCCTTCCTCCACCACGGCCTTTC
>CARDPF010000252.1 GCA_948960675.1 uncultured Eisenbergiella sp. | reverse complement strand
CAAGCTTGCTTGCACAGATGCCCGGATATCGGGCGGGCAAGCCGGTATGAGCAAGCAGGGTGACAGCCCGGATTGTGAATGCCGGCGGCGGTTGCGGGAGCGCGCCAGCGCGTAGCAACCGGCTTTCATGCGTAGTGGCGCGCCAACCCCGGCGCATGCCAGTTTGGTCACTGCGCCGCGTATCCGCTGCCCCAGACCGCATATCCCTTATCGGAAAGCGCCGTGAAAGCGACCACATTTTTGTAACCGAACTGATCCCATTCCACAATCCATTCCCCCTTATACTCCACACCGTTTAGCACCAGCACGGCGCCGTGTTCGCCCTTCAATTCCCAGGTTCCCTCATAGCTTCCCGTGACCGTGTGATCCTTTTGTAAAACGATGTCCTCCGAAGGACGCGTAACCGAAGAAATATTATGCATGTGGTTGACCAGCTTATAAGCGCCGCAAATTGCGTCCTCGTCCACCGCCCCCAGCTTTTCCCCCGCATAACGGTACGGGGAAACCACCGGCCAGCCATCCTCGTTCATAAACATCTGGTGCACCCGCACCTGATGTTCCTCCCCCTTTTGTTCAAACCGGGTGTGGAAAATCAAAAAATACTGCCCGGTCTCCTCCTCATAGCAGGCGCTGTTATGTCCCGGCGAAACATAGCCGAACCGGAATTTTCCGTTCTCGCCTTCCACATGGGGGTATGTAAAATTGCCCATCAGCTTTACGCCGTATTTGCCCGCCGCCGAATCGTCAAAAAAGCTTCCCACCGGCCCTTTACAGTCGATCATGTCCTGTCCTTCCGAGTCCAAATAAGGGCCGTCCGGTTCCTTCGACCGGCATACCCGGATGTTGTAGCCCCCGTCTGCCGCCAGCCCCCCGAAAGACAAAAACAGGTAGTAATAATCCGTCTCCGGGCTGTAGAGAATATAGGGGGCTTCTATCCGCAAATGATTGCCGCCCAACAGCTTCTTTCCGTAGCCGCCCTCCAAGGGAAACCCCGTTTTGCCGTCCAGTTCCAGGATATAAATGCCGCCGGAGTAGGATCCGTACACCATCCACAGCTTTCCCTCCTTGTCAAAAAACACACAGGGGTCTACCGCGTTGGGCTTCACTGTCGCGTCGTATGCCTCCCCGTCCTCGTCCGCCGTCCCTGCGTCCTGCCCGGATTTTAACAGGATGCCCAAATCCTCATAGGGGCCTTCCACGTTGTCCGCCACCGCAAGCCCCAGCGCGGAGCGGGGGGATGTGCCCTCACAGTTGCAGTAATACATGTAATACCTGCCATCCGCAAGTTGTATCACGTCCGGCGCCCAGAACGTATCCGTTCTTGCCCAGTCAAAGGCCTCCTGCATTTCCTGCCTTGCGTCCGGAATGATCGTATTGCCCTCGTGTACGCCGGAATCCAAAAGCGTCCAATGCATCAGGTCGTCGGTCTTTGCCGCCGCCAGGTGGGAACCGAACACATACCAGCTGTCCCCGGCCTTGATCACCGACGGGTCATGCACGGAAACATCCGAAAAGGAATGCTCCACCAATTCGGCTCCGGTCAAATCCACTCCCTGTAAATAGGCGGGCAGGCCGTCTTTTCCAGAAGCAGCCGACGCTGCCGGATCCTGCGCATTGCCGTCCGCCTGCTCCTGCTGCGCCGTCTCCTGTACCGTACCCTGTTCCTCCTGCTGCCCTGTCTGCGCCTGTCCGGTATCGGTTCCGCCGCCCTGTCCGTTGGCGCCGCATGCCGCCGTCACCCCCACCGCCAGCGCCATACCCACAAAATACCATTTCTTATTCATCTTAACCTCCCTGCCCGCCAACTTATTTTTTTGTATTTTAGATTATACAATAGTTCTAAATTAATTTAGGAAAAACTAAACGTATAAGGCAATAAATAGGCGGGAAAAGCATATATCCCGCACAACAATTATGAAAAAGCTTTATGTATTCTGATCTAAATACTCAAATAGGCTTCACAATACACACGGTTCCCTGACAATTTCACACAATTACAAGCATGATATTCTGTCAAAATGCCCAATAAATTTTTCAAATATGTTACGATCTTTATTATATCATTTCTTCCGGTAATTTCAATACTATTTTCGAAACTAGAATTTTTTTGTTAAATAATCCTAAATTAGATATGTACTTTTTGTGAATTGTAACGATTTATTAAAATAATTTAGTTTATTCTAAACACCGTGTCCATGCCGTCAAACACAGAAAAAAGGAAACCATGCGTCCAATGCAGTTCCTTCTATACTTTTTCGGCAAAACAGCCTATAATGGAGTCGGTTAAAAAGCAGGATTCCAAAAGCACAGCACCATTTTTACCGTACTGCTTATTGCTTTACTAATCCTACCCTCAGTGGACAAAGGGATACCTTTGTTCACTGAGGGTACCGTCATGTTATGGGGATGGTTCGGAATGGCGCTGTATTTGTGTTTGTCCGGAACCGGAATGTATTTTGCTGTCAGAATTGAAAAGTATAAGAAGAAATATGACATCCAGACTTATAAAGAAATAGTCGCTTTTACTGACGGAAAGAGCATGGATGAAATTGAAAAGGCTATAATTAACTGCCGCAATGAGATTTTTCCCATAAGGCGGGGAATTTCAAGTTTATTCCCGCAGGCAATGCGATTCACCCATTAAAAGAATGCCGCAAAGGCCAAAAGCCCCACAGCCAAGCTGTGGGGCTTTTGGCCGAACGGATACCCCATCCAAACCCCCTTGCCGCACCCAGTCGGCTCCCCATACACGAGGGGGATTACTGTACCACACCGTCCCCGCTTCTGGTCCAGACAATGTTGTCCCGGATCATCTCGTCGATGTCCATACCGATAATCTTGGACGCCCTCTCTTTTGCCTCCGCCTCCTCTGGCGTACCCAGCTTTGCATAGATGTCAAAAGCAGGCTTGCGGTTTCCGTCCAAATCCAACAGTCCCAAATCCAGATGGCTTTCCATCTCATGTGCGTTGTCCTTTAAACGGAACAGCATAAAGGCATCCACATCCGGAAGGGACGCTGCCTTTAAATAGCCATAGGCCACTGACGCCTCCTGCTTCTCCTTCCCGAAATCGGATGTATAGCCCACCTCCGCCAGGGAAATACTGCGCACTTCCCCTACGGGATTTAAAAATTCCGGCTGATGCATGTATGTAATCAGGATATCAATATTCTGCATCGTGATATACGGTGTCCGGACCGTATCCTTGACCCATACCGCCGGGCCGTTCCAGGCATACGGATCATATAACGGGGAATTGTAGGGATGATAGGACAATCCCCAATCTATATTCCCTTCCCGGTTGATGTAGTAATTGAAACGATCCAAGTATTCCTTCGCCAAAAAGCTGCCGGGATTGGATTTGCGGTTCCATTCCTGGTCAATTGAATTGTAAATCCGCGCGTTGGCATTCATGGCTTTCATTTCATTATAAAAAATGCGAAAAGCCTTTACATAATAGCTGACATTCACATCCAAAGAAGTGGAACTGGTATACCACCAGGACGTACGGGCATTTACCTCATTGCCCAAAATCCAATTGTCAATCTGGCCGCAGTCCGTCTGGCCGCTGTAACGCTGTCCCAAAAACGCGCCGATGGCCTTCAAATGATCGGTTCCCTCCGCATCCGCTATATTCAGCGCGTATCCCGGGCAAGAACCGTCCCTTGCCATGGGATGCACCAGATGCCGCGAATATTCACCTTCCCCCCGGTTGAGCAGAACCATCGTAACCTGCATACCGAGAAAATTGAAGGTCTTCACCGCATCGTCGTAATGCTTGATCATCTCTGCGTCAAAGTACCAGGTCCTGCCGTTATAGGTAAAGGGAAGGGCCCCCTCCACCGACTCATCCGAACAAATGTCATCCACATAAAGGTTGTAAACCACCTGCTCGATTCCAAGGTCGCCCAAATCCCCGGCAATCGTCCCTTCCATATCCGGCAAAATCCCTTTGATACCGGCCTCCATACGTTCAGCCGTGTACTGGGCCAGTGCCTCCGGATTGGTAATATAATGCTCGTCACTGACCTGCATCATCTGCCCGCCGCGTTTGACGGCAACCAGAAACTTGCGGCTAAGCATAGACCCTTCCGTATCGTAATCCAGCGGAAAAGAAACCGTCACGGACTCCCCGGCATCCGTCCGCGCCACTACCTCCCCTTCGGCCCCGTCCTCATATACCTCGTCCGCATACACATAAAACCTTCCGTCATCGCTGGACGGAACCGGGGATGCCGATATCTCACATACCACCTGATCCCCCGAAACGGTACAGGATTCAATCGCCACGGTTCTTCCCGCCGCTCTCACATCCTGTACTTTTCCCGCAAAAACGGCCACCCCTGCCACAGCCACCGCAGCTGCAGCCTTTATCACCGCTCTCCAAATCTTTTTGTTCCCCATATTGCCTCCTGCCTCTTTCGCACTCTCTACAGGCGGCTTTAGCGCGCCTGCCATATCCTATCATACCATGCCGCCGGAAAACTGTAAACTAATGTTTTCATATCCTCCCCAAAACGCATAATCCGGGTAACAGTTCAGACAGGACGGGGAAGGCGGAGCCTTTTACAGGCCGGACACCCCTGCCGGGCGGACGGTTCCTTACGCATGCATACATGCAAAA
>CARDPF010000251.1 GCA_948960675.1 uncultured Eisenbergiella sp. | reverse complement strand
TTCCGGCTGTTTGGACTGGAACGGCATTTTGGTGAAATTCCCCGTTTTGCATGTACACATGCGTAAGAACTGCCGCACTGTAAGAGGGCAGTCCTGCCGCTGCCACGCCTGCCGACGCACTGCCTGGGCCCATGGCTAAACTAAACGACATTGGTTCACACCCCATGAATGTCCCTTTAAGGAGCCAAATGAACCGAATACGCTTTGTCGGCTATGACGCATGCCATCCGGAAAATTTTATATTCGATGTACCCAAAGGACACGACTGCTATTTGCTTGTGCTCACCAAGACCCCGGCGCGCTTCTGGCTGGAAAGTACCGTCCGGGAGTGTCCTGCCCACCAGGCCATTTTATACCCACCGCACAGCAAAATCTGTTACGGGGCATGGCAGGGTCCTTACGGCAACGACTGGCTCCGCTTTTCCACGGACGAAAGCTTTGTCATAAACTTTCCCCTAAAAAGCGTCCCTTTTCCCGTATCGGATCCGGAATACTGCCATAACCTGTTTCAGCTTCTTACCTGGGAGCAGGGGCAAACCAGTCAGGATGCCGTTATTTCCCAGCTCCTTAGGATTCTCTTTTATAAGCTGCAGGACGACCTGCACCGCCCCGATGCGAATCTACACAGCCACGGACTCCTGGCCCTTCGCAAGCAGATCCTAAACCACCCCCAGAAGGAGTGGAAAATCCCAGATATGGCGGCCAAACTACATTTAAGCACCGGGTATTTACAACTTTTGTACAAACAGCAATTCGGAATCTCGTGTATGGATGACGTCATTCAAAGCAGGCTGCGAATGGCAAAGGATTTCCTTTCCCACTCTGAACAAAGCATTTCGGAGATTTCCCGGCTTTGCGGCTATGGCAACACGGAACATTTCTGCAGGCAGTTCCGCAAATTTTGCGGCATGACGCCTGGACAATTCCGTAAAAATTCCAAAAGCCGCCCGCTTCCGCCTCCTTCCCGGACAGTGGCAGGAACCGATTATACCCCTTGCGAATCGGTTGAAAAACCATCTGTGGCAGTTTTTCAACCGTGACTTGAGCCGTTGCTTTCCAAACGGTGATACAAGCAAAAGGGGCATGGAGTTTAGCATGAAAAAAGTGTGCATAAAACGCACACTTTTTTCATGCTATAAGAAATTTCCGTAAGCACGGCCATAAGCCGTCGCTAACTAACCAATCAATACCGTCTTTCCCACAAACGCAAACCCATAATGGCGAATCCTGCTGCCTAAAATCCCTCTGGCTGCCAATTCTGTATCATAAGCCTTTTTTTCCATTTGCAGATGGGCCGCTTTGAGCGTATCCGCAAGCGTTTCCTCCTCGTCCGGGTCAAAAACCTTGAATTCCAGCACAAATGCCATGTCGGACTGTCCAAGCGGCTCCAGCATTACATCGTACCGTCCAAAACCGCTTTCCCGGTTCGACAATATCCGGTATCTCCCCGCAAGTTCTACGATAAGTCCCAACACAAATCCATGGTAAAACCGCTCCGGCCGTAAATCCTTTGAGGGTCTTTTTCCGGTATCAAAAAAACTGAAGGTTTCCAAGGCAACCCGGTTCATATACCGGTTCATTGCCTTCGTATCCCCCAAAAGCAGCGCCCGGACAAACTCATTATAAGGAACATCCTCATCTGAAAACCAGCCCTTGATCATATCCCGAAACATCACTGCAACTTCCCTGTTGGTCAGCTGCAAGCCATACGTAAAAATTCCTGTCTCCTGACAAAATGCCTTGTCCGTGACCTTCAAATATCCCGCTGCAAGAAGCATACTCCAAACTGCGCCGGGCTTTTTCCCCAGCTGGTCAAAAATAATCTCTTCGTCCAGTTCCATTTTGAGCGTTTTGCCCGCCAGCAGGTCTTCCATCATCATTTTCGTCTGGGGATTTCCCTGCCGAATCAAATTGCTTACCAGACTGTTGGAACTGGAATTTGCCCAGTAAGGCTTATAAAGCCTTTCCTCCAAAAACCCCGTGATGGACCAGGGGTTATAAATGTCCTTTTGGCTGCCAAAAGTAAAACCGTCATACCACGCTTTCACATTTTCCTTTTCCTGATGGATGCCAAAAAGTTCCAGCGCATCCCATACCTCCTCCTGCACAAATCCAAACTGCGTCCGGTATTTTTCCGACGTTGTCGTGATAACGGTCAGGTTATTTAAATCCGAAAAAACAGACTCTCTGCTGACCCTGGTAATTCCCGTCAAAATTCCCCGTTCCATGGAAGGATTCGTTTTAAAAGCAGCATTGAACATACTGCGGACCAAAGCCACCAGTTCCTTCCAATACCCCTTTACGTAAGCCTCCTGCAAAGGCGTATCATACTCATCCAAAAAAAGCAGCGCCCTCTTCCCATAATGGCGGTGCAAATAAACCGTCAGTTCATGCAGTGCCCCCGTCACAAAATCATCGGGAAGGAAACGGTCTTTGGACGGATTGGAAACATAATTCTCCAAAGCGCCATAATATTCCCTCTGCGCTTTATCCGCATCCCTGCCCAAAAACAAATCGTCATGATCCCGAAACGCCCCAAAGACCGCCCGGATGATCCCGTCCCGGGCATCCTGGTAAGTCATTCCCTTCACATTCGCAAAGCTCAAAAAAATTACCGGATAAGCTCCCTGCAGATTCCGGTACTCTTCCTTCTCCCAGATGGACAATCCTTCAAATAAATCGCCTCTTTTGGCATACCGGTTGGAAAAAAAGCACTCCAGCATGCTTAGATTCAACGTTTTTCCAAAACGCTGCGGACGGGTAATGAGTGTCACCGCGTCCCGGTTTTCCCACCACTCCTGTATAAAACCCGTCTTGTCTATGAAAAAGCAATGATTTTCGCGCAAAAAGGCAAAGCTTTGGGTTCCTATCGAAACTTTCAATTCCATTCCTTTTCCCTCTCCCCTTAGTGCCTCCATCATAACACTTTCCCAATACAAAAACAAACCAATCCGCCTTCCCCGCCCGTCGGCACGCCTCTCAAAACCCGTGACTAAACTAAATGACATTGGCCGTGAATAGTAACGACAAATTTGGGAGTGTCAGCCCTCCCGCCTTTTGATGGGTATGAGCAAATCCAGCTGGTCGGCCCCCTGCCTTGTGGGATCCTGGATATTGGTATAAATGTTGAGTTCCTCCTCCAGACATCCCCCCATTCCTTCCGGTTCCCTAAAGTCAGCCTCGTATTCTTCCATGTTTTGCACCGCTTTATAAAACGGCTCCCATTCCTGAAAATCCCCCATTTTAATGCAGTGTGCCGCATACTGGCCCCCCGCAAAATGCTTCTTTTCAAAGGGGGCGGGCACCTCCATCCCCTCCGGGATCGTCACCCAAAATTCATAACCGTACACCGCCTGTCCGGGCTGCGGGGAAGGACTGTTAAAACCGTACAGCCGGAAATCCGGCTTTTTTTCGGGTAAGCGGTTTTTGCGGATATAAGAATAAATCTGCGCGCCGGCCTCATCCTCCGGGTTTTCCTTCACACACCGGTACGACGCCACTGTCGCCGGAGGCAGGTATACGATCCGCATATCCCTTTTTGTCCCTGACGCTTCCCCCGCTTTGATGAAATCTCCCATGGATTTCTCCTCCTTTAAAGTGTTTTTCGGAGGCTGCAGCACATGAATCATCTCCAGCAATTCCTGGTCTTCCAAAAATACGGGATCCACCTTTTCCTGCAAGCTGTGTTCCAGTCTGGAAACCAATATTTTTAAAACGGAGCGCACCATTGCCAGCGCCAGAATCTCCTCCTCCAGCTGCGCAAGGTTGTCCTGTAGAATATCCAGTGTCTGCCGGCGGGAGTCATCCTGCAAAATAGTTGCGATCTGTTTGAGCGGAATCCGCAGCTTGCGAAGGGCCAATATCTGCTGTAGTCTCCTGACCTGCGCCTCGTCATACACCCGGTAGGCATAACCGGGAATCCGCAGGCTTTTGACCAA
The DNA here is from genome assembly GCA_948960675.1 of uncultured Eisenbergiella sp. GTDB lineage: Bacteria > Bacillota > Clostridia > Lachnospirales > Lachnospiraceae > Gallintestinimicrobium. The sequence continues at coordinate 686 of CARDPF010000251.1, read as the reverse complement.
TCCCGCCTTTTCATAGTAACGCAGCATTCTGGTAGAAACCGCAACCTGCTTTGTAACATCGCTGATCGTCATGATCTCCATCTGCCCCTCACCTCCTATTTCCATCTTAAACTGCGACACGGTGTCAAAGTCAAGCCCCTTTCCACCGGGAAAATCCGTTTTGTGGCCGGGGGCAAGGCGCTGGCCGCTTCTACAGCGAGAGCGGCGGGTGCAGGAATGCTGCGGGCTGCTGGAATTTCCCGTCCGGTATTCCGCAAGCCCGCAGCAGCCCTGCACCCGCCGCTCTCGCTGTGGAGGCTGCAGGCACCCTGCCCTGGCCGCATCTCAATGCACGGTTTCCGGCATTTTCCCGAAGCTGTCGATCCCATGCGCCCGTTTTCCGACCGCGTCAAACTGCCCGGTTCCCGCAACCGGCTGCCGGGAGCCGTCCAAATCCGGATCGGCATAGTCCATAAACCAGGACTCCAGACGTTTTTTCATCTGCAAAATCCTCTCTGCACAGGACGGATCGCCGTACAAATTATTTCCTTCCTCCGGATCCTTTGAGAGACAATACAGTTCGTTTGGCCCGTAAGGATAGCGCAAAACAAGTTTCCATTCCCGGTCGCGGATCATCCGCACCGGCCCGTACTCATCCAATATCACGATGCTAGATCGGAAGAGCGTCGTGTAGGGAAAGAGTGTAG
>CARDPF010000250.1 GCA_948960675.1 uncultured Eisenbergiella sp. | reverse complement strand
GCTGTTGTGTGACTGGAGTTCAGACGTGTGCTCTTCCGATCTGCCCCAGATGGGAACCATCCCGAAGCTGGAAAAGGTGGTGGTTTTGATGAAGCAGCTGCAGGATTTGATCAAAAACGGCTACCCCTCCATCTCCGTCGATACCATGGCAACCAGCATCCTGACGGAGCTTTACGGGCAGCTGGCCCGCCGCACCCTGCTCTTTAGCCCGTCTTCTTCCCAGCGCCAGATTGATTCCGACATTATAGATTATATCCGGCAAAATTTATCCAAAAATATCACCATTCAGGAGATCGCCGATATTTTCGGGTATAATGCCAAATATCTTTCCCACAAATTCGCCATGTCCACCGGCATGCCCTTAAAGCAGTATATCCTGAACCAAAAAATGGATGCCGCCAATTTCCTGCTGTCCGACACCAACAAATCCGTGAAGGATATTGCCCGGGAACTGGGGTTCGTGGACAGTCACAATTTTTCCCGTACATACAAAAAACTCACCGGGCTTTCCCCCAGTGAGTACCGCAATGCCTTTTCCAAACGGCTTCTGTTTGACCATTAAGTCTGCCTGTAATACCCCTTGCCCAGTAGCTTTTGGGAAGGCAGGCGGGGGAAAACAGGCAGGCGCAAAATGCCCGGCAGAAGAAGGCGCAGGCGTTACAGGCTTGCAGGATACCAGACGGGAAATTCCACCAAAACGGATGCTGTCCCTAAACGCAACAGGGCGCAAAAAACGCACTGCGTTTGTACGGTTTTGCACCCTGTTGCAGGAACAGTATCCGTTTGGGGGAATATCTCCGTCCGGTATCCAGCAGCCTGTAGTGTCTGCGCCTTCTTCTGCCGGGCATTTTGCGCCCGCCTGCTTTCCCCCGCCTGCCTTCCCAAAGGCCCCAGGCAAATCGGCCTTATCCGGCAGGAACCGGCATCATGAAAAGCCCCTACCCGATTCTTGTCCAGACCTGCATCTCGTTTTCCATCCGGTTCGCCCACGTATAGTAGGGAATGAATTTCAATGTCATCCTGCTTTGTTTGGGCGGCTGCCAATTTTGATACAGCTTTTGCGTCTCCTGTCCTTCCTGTGCATACCCCTGCAGTTCTATTGTCTTTACCGGGATCCTGCAGAGCAGTTCATTGGACAGAAGCGGCTTGGAGGCGGGATCTATGGTAAGACGGTGCAGTCCCTTCCCGTTGTCGGCTTCTTCCAGACAATACACCAGAGGGCCTCTTGTCACTGCCGCCTTTCCCGCATTTTCCCGTACCTTTGGATGGGAACCCACAAACTTTACCTCCATCGGGAAGGAAATCTCTATGCACTCCTCTTCCTGCCATTGCTTTTTGATGTACAAATATCCGTCCCGGACAAAGGTCTGCGCATCCTCGCATCCCCTTACCGTATAGTTATCGCACCAGCCGGGAATGCGCAGTGCAAGGCATAAGGGCGTTTTCTCTGCGCGGACCCGTATTTTCACGTCTCCGTCCCACGGAAAACCGGATTCGATACATACATCTGCCTGTTGCTGTCCGATCTTTTTGGAAAGCGTACTTCCCATGTAAAGGTGTACAAACAAGGTATCCTCCGATTCCGTGTACGCGTAAGAGCCGATGGAGGACAACAGCCTTGCAAGGTTGGGCGGGCAGCACGCACAGCCAAACCATTTCTGCCGCACCGGCTTGACGTGGAATTTTCTCTCATCCTTATGGCAGGCCTGGGGATCCACTTCCAACGGGTTGACATAAAAGAAGCTTTTGCCGTCCAGCGCCATTCCGCTTAAAATGCCGTTATAAAGCGCACGTTCCATTACGTCGGCATATTGGGAATCCGGGGCAATCTCCAGCATCCTCCTGGCAAAAAACACAAGGCCGATGGACGCGCAGGTTTCCGCATAGGCCGTATCGTTGGGAAGGTCATACGGGAATGAAAAGGCCTCCCCGATATGGGTTCCCCCAATGCCTCCGGTAATATACATCTTCTCGTTCACGATACTGTCCCAAAGCTTTTTGCAGGCCATGTAAAGCTTCTCATCCCCTGTCAGCCTCGCCACATCCGCCATTCCGGAGTACAAATACACCGCACGCACCGCATGGCCCACGGCTTCCTCCTGCTCCCGCACCGGCAAATGCGCCTGATGGTACGCATAGCGCAGTTCCCCTTCCTGCCCTGCCTTCACCGCTTCGGGATGCTCCTTGTCAAAATAATAAGGACGCTTTCCCCTCTCGTCTATGAAAAACCGGCTAAGATGCAGGTACTTTTCCTCCCCCGTCACCTCATAAAGCCGTACCAGGGCCATCTCCGCCACCTCATGCCCCGGATATCCCTTGCACTTTCCTTCCTCTGCCCCAAAGTAATCCGCAATATAGTCGGCAAAACGGCGTGCCGCATTTAGCAGCTTGTCCTTTCCGGTTGCCTGGTAGTAAGCCACCGCCCCTTCCGTCAAATGGCCGAAGCAGTACAATTCATGGTGATCCCGCAGATTGGAAAATGTCTTATCCCTGCCGTTGATAATATAATAGGTGTCCAGATAACCATCCTCCTGCTGCGCTGCACACACCAAATCAATCGCCCCGTCCGCAATCTTCTCCAATTCCGGATCCGGATGCTGGGTCAGGGAATACCCCACCGCCTCAATCCATTTGGAAAAATCGCTGTCCTGAAAAACAAATCCGTAAAACTTGTCTTCCGGATGCTGGGGATCCTCCGGCAGCGCTTCAAATCCCCGGAAGGTATATACCGGCTCCTCAAAGGCCGCGCCCTTTTCCCGCTTTTCCCGGTTCAGCTTGCCCGCTATTTTAAAATTGCGCATGCAATAGCTGGGAGCCGCGCCTTCCACCTGATCGTTGAGGGCCGCCCACTGGTAAGGAATGACCTCCCTTCGCACCAGTTCCATTTCCTTCTTCCAAAACGCATCCGTAACCTTGATATCCCGCAGGGACAAAGGACTGCTAAACTTCTCTCTCTCCATTGTGATTTCCTCCTTACTTGCCTGTGCCGTCATCCGCCATTATCATGCTGTAACAGTTCAGCCTGTAATGTCATTTCGTTTAGCCATGGGCGCAGACAGTACGTCAGCAGGCGTGGCAGCGGCAGGACAGTCCCTTACAGTGCGGCAGTTCTTACGCATGTATTCATGCAAAACGGGGAATTTCACCAAAATGCCGTTCCAGTCCAAACAGCCGGAAAACGCGTAAAACTCGCTGCGCTCAAACAGTCCGCGTTTTCCGGCTGAACTGGAACGGCGTTTCGGGAAATTCCACCGTTTGCATGCCACCATGCGTAAGAGACTGCCCGCACTGTAAGGGACTGTCCTGCCGCTGCCACGCCTGCCGACGTACTGCCAAAGCTCATGGCTAATCATACTTCCAAATTTCCCCCTTTGCCATTGCCAATCTGGAACAGAACATGTATAATATGGAAAATCTTATAAGTTTTTGGGAGAAATGCCATGCCTTGCTTTGAAAAAACATCCCTTTACCGAATTACAGACGCAAATTATGTAACCAGCGTCAACGGAATGCTGCATCCCGACCGCGTCATGCAGGAGTACGATTTTCTCTATATATTGGATGGTTTCTGGGAAATCTATGAAACGGATACCGCCTATCCCATGCAGACCGACGACCTGTTGATTCTCACCCCCGGCCTGCGCCACTACGGGAAAAATCCCTGTAATCCCGGAAACCGCCATATGTATATCCATGTACTGCCATCCCGCACAAGGATGGACAATCCGGAAAATACCCTGCTTTCCCCCACCCTTGTCCACTGCCAAAAAAACCCAAAAATACGGCAGGGATTTCATGAAATCATCACCGCCAGGTGGACACCGGGGCCGGAACAGCAAAACCGCCTTTCCCTGCTGTTCTCCCTGCTTCTGTGTGAAATTTCGGAACTCTTATCCATGCCCGTCCAGCACCCTGCCCCGGATCCGGTGGTGGAACAGGCCTGCGAGCGCGTCCGCACCACACCGCAGCTTTTCTTTACCGCCTCCCAGATGGCCGCAAGCTTTTTTCTGTGTGAGCGCACCCTAAACAACCGCTTCCAAAAAACCTTAGGGAAAACCTTTTATGCTTTCCAAATGGAAACCAAGCTGGAAATGGTCCGCCGTTTTCTCCTCACCCAGCCCCAGGCAAAGCTGCATGAGGCGGCGCTCAACTATGGCTTCTACGACGAATTCCACCTAAGCAAAGCCTTCAAAAAGCAGTTTGGAATCTCCCCTTCCGAATACCGCAAAAGCCACCCATGTCCCTGAAACCGTCGTGTCCTGTTTGTAAAAATGATTTCCGGTAACAGTTCAGCCTGCAATGTTACTATGAAAGCCCCGACCGGCAGCCGGGTGTATGGGCAAGCTTGCTTGCACAGACATCCGGATATCGGGCGGGCAAGCCGGTATAAGCAAGTAGGGCGACAGCCCGGATTGCGCATACCGGCGGCAGCTGTGGAGCGCGTAAGCGCGGAACAGCTGGCTTTCATGCGTGGTGGCGCGCCAATCCCGGCGCATGCCAGTTTACTTAGTTAAGCCACGGGCTTTGGGAGGCGTACCGACGGACGGGAAAGGCGGTTCCTGCCGCAGGGCGGACATCCCTGCCGGGCGGACGGTTCCTTACGCATGGTGGCATGCAAACGGTGGAATTTTA
>CARDPF010000249.1 GCA_948960675.1 uncultured Eisenbergiella sp. | reverse complement strand
TTCTTTCACATCCCGGCCCCCGATCCGTATGGTTCCCTCCCGGGGCTCATAAAGTCCTGTCAAAAGCTTCACAAAGGTACTTTTCCCTACGCCGTTTTCTCCCACCAGCGCCACCCTTTCCCCCGGTTCTATGTGCAGGGAAAAATGATGCAGCACATCCTCCCCCTCCCGGTATCCAAAGGACACGTGGCAAAAGTCAATGGAAACCGCCCCTTTGGGGGCATCCGTGTCCGCCAAAGCGCCCTTGTGGATTCCTTTCCCCGTTTCTTCATCCGGAAGCGCACAGTATTCCCGGTAATGCGCTGCCCGGTCGCTGGTCACAAAAAGCAGCTGGATCCCCGCGATCATCTGATTCAAAAAGTCACCGAAACCGCGGACGGCGCCGATGCAGAGTACAAAATCCCCTACCCCGATCTGCCCTTTCGCAACGGCCCCTACCAGCCACGCATAAGCCGCAAAATCCCGTATGGCATCCATGGCTGCCACCGCGTTTTCCCGCAAGGACTCCTTTTTGCGGATCGTAAGGCCCAGCTTTTTTTCCGCCGCAATGACTTTCTGCGCCCGGTCTGCCAGCCAGCCCCCCAGTCCGAAAATCCGCAAATCCTTTGCCCCTTTGCGGCTTTGGGAGCAACTCTCCAATACCTGACGCCACCTGTCCAGATTGTCCTCCTGCCCCCGCACGCTTTCCTTATACCGCCTTTCCCTTTCCCCAAGCACGTAGTGGACGGCGGAAATCAACACCAGCAAAGCCAGAATCGCCGGATGCATATAGCCGATCACCGCAGAATAAAGCGCAAAGCATATAGCATGCACCACCAGGTCGGGAAGCGTATCATAAAACCGCTGGGACACGCTCCAATCCCCCCCGTAATTGCACTGCAGGGCCCCGAAGTATTTTTCCCGGTAGTCACTGTCCTCCGTGTAACGGTACCAGGTCCTTAGAAACTTCCGGAATACGTCATACATCAAATGCTCCCGGGTATGCAGCATCATAAAGTAGCTGCCCTCCCTCGCCCATCCGCGTACCCCGTCAAGCACTGCCGCAGCCAGGACAAAACCCCCTATCCTGACCGTGAGCATGGCCGGGGATACTTTTTCCCCCACCAGATCCAAAAGCAGCTTCGGCAGATAAATGGAAAACAAAGGCAGCAGCACGCCACACACAATGTAACAGGCCGTCCGTACCGGCATCTGGGGAAAACAGACAAACAGCTTCCTGTAATAAAACCACAGATTTCCCACAAGGGTATATTTTTTTGTTTTCAAGCTCCTTTCCCTCCCTTCGACGGCACAAAACCGTCCCCATGTACTTGTCTTCCAATATACTGTAACAGTTTTCCCGGCCCTTAAAAAGAAAAATGCATGAACGGTTTTGTTCATGCATGAATGGTAACATCCACAATATCCCTCAGAGGGGCAGCATCACCTCGGTCACAAACACATCGGTTTCATCCTCACAATGCAAATACCCCTGGTATTTCTGCACCACGCGGTCCAGACGCATCAGCCCAAATCCATGCCCTGCACCCAGCTTCGTGGAAAGATACCGGCCACCCTCCTTCTTAAGCCCTCCCCCCACGGAATTCATCACATAAATATAGAGCTGTCCTTTCAGTACGTCCAAATATACCCGGATAAAACGCCTTTTTGCATCCTCCACCTTCATACAGGCCTCCATGGCATTGTCCATCAGATTGCCGATAATCAGGCTCACATCCACCTCGGATATCCGAAGGTTTTCCGGAACCTTTGCCTTGGCGTTAATCCCAATCCCCCTGCTTTTTGCCAGCGACAGCTTGCTGTTTAAAACCGCATCCACCTTCACATTGCCGCTCTTTATAACCGTGTCCACCTTAGTCAGGTCCCGGTCCAGTTCATTGAAAAATTCCTCCAGTTCCACAAGCCGGTTCATGGCAAGGTAAGCTTTCATCGTCTGAATATGATTATGGTAATCATGCCGCCATCCCCTTGTCTGGCGGTACATATTTTCCACCTCTTCACAGTGCTTTTCCAGCAAATCGTTCTGATAGCGGTAAATCCTTTTATCCGCCAGATGGGATCCGTAAAAATATCCCGCCGCCAGCAGGCAAACCCCGATCACTCCCATTAAGGCGTAAACCATCCTAACCTCCCTGCCCGCCTTGGCGGGCATAAGTTCACGGTTGAAAAACACTCTTTGCTACTCCGCAAAAAAATCAATGAACCGCCGGTTCATTTCCTGATACATCCTTCTGCTCAAGGGGATTTTTTCCCCGCCGTCCATCACCACATCCGTTTTCTCCACCCGGCAGACATGGGCCAGATTCACCAGATAGCAGCGGTGGCATTTTACAAACCTCTCATCGCCGGACAATTCCTTTTCCAGCTGCCCGAAGCTTTTATATACCGTTTTTTCTGCAACGCCCTGTGCCGTCTCCATGCCCACCAGCGTATCGTGTCCCATCGCCCCAACCCACCAAATCCGTCCGGCCTCTGCCCGCTCCACGCCCTTGGGCGTCCGCCATACCAGACTGCCTTCTTTTTTTTCCCCCTGAAAAATCCTGTCCAGACACCGCCATACTTTTTCCTTCGCTAACGGCTTTAGCAAATAGTGGATGGCCGAAACTTCGTATCCCTCCTGCACGAATTCATCCATCCCCGTGGCAAAAACAATCCCCACCGACCCACTGTCCTGCCGGATACGGTGCGCCAATGCCACGCCGTCCATTCCCCTCATCTGGATATCCAAAAACACTGCCGAAAAATCCTTTTCTTCCTCCCAGGCAAACAAAAAGGCTTCCGCATTTTCATATTTCTGCACGGCGCTGTCCGTATGTTTTTGCGCCGCCCATTCCCGGATATAAGACTCCAGCAAAAGGGCATGCGCCCTTTCATCCTCCACAACCGCAATTTTCATGCCCTAACCGCCTCCCCCGCCACTTGAAGCCATCATATCACAGAAGAGGATATATGGCAAGACAGCAGCTTTTGCACGCCCAAAAATCCGCTTTACAGGCAGGGCATGGCCTTTTACCCCGGTATGATGGCATTGGGTTTGCGGCTTAAATAAAAGCAGTATGCGATCGACAGGATGATGGTTACGATCATGTAGGTATAAGCCCAATTGCGTTGGTGCGCCGCAAACTTTGCAAAGACATCGACCATGCCGTGCACAGCGATGCAGACCCATAAGCTGCCGGATTTATAATACACAAAGGTAAAGAGAAATCCCCAGGCAATGGCAAAAAATACCTGAAGCACCGTCTCCGCCGTTCCCTGTCCGGCAAGAAGGTTCACGATATGTCCGATACCGAAAGTTACCGCCGAGATGGTAATCGCCACGAAAGCCGGATCCTTTTTCAAAAGGGCGCGAAACAAAAATCCACGAAATAAAAGTTCCTCGATAAACCCAACCAAGAGCATGGAAAGTACAGCAAATAGTTGTCCTACCCCATCATAAGCAATTTCCGTTCCACCCCATAGATTTCCGGTCATTAAAACCAGCATGGGAATAAAAAACAGGTAATCCCCCGCCTTTCCTTTCCATTTGACCAGTCCGTATTTTTCTTCCAGCTTCTGCTTTTTCACAAAAGCCAGTATTGCCGCCGCTATCACCAAAAGTCCGGCCAGCATTGCCGGGCTTTCATCCCCAAAGGCTCCCCGGATCGGTATGGACACTGCGCAATACACGGCAATCCATAAAACTGCAAACAATACTTCGTCTTTCCCATATAGTTTTTCCATTTTTTCCTCCCTTTTCGTCCCGCCTGCAGGCACACCGCCCCAGTCTAAATGACATTACAGTCTGAACCGTTTCCTCTTTCTTTTTCCTGCACCGCCAATACCGCTCCCCGATATGCCTGCTCCAGATGGGCCGCAATCACTTCCTCCTCATATGTCAGGGAATTATTGGCGATAATGCTCGCATATCCGTGGGCAAACAGGGCGATCGTCAAAAATACCCCTTTGGTCTGTCCGGCATCCAGTCCCATCGCTTCCTGCATGGCCGAAAGAACCGGCCGCAGCTGTTGGGAATCCATCATTTCAGGCAGGCTGCTTTCCGCAGCCAAGCCCGATTGAAAAAGGAATCGAAACAAATGCGGCTCCTCTATCGCAAAGCGAATGTAATTCAATCCGATTCCCAACAAAATCCCCTCCCGTTGTTGCCCCACATGCAGCAGGTATTGCGTGTGAAACGCATCGGCCCTTTCATATACGGCTCTTTTTAAGTCTTTGATTGTCGCGAAATGATACATGACAGGCTGTGTGGAACAACCCAATTTTTGGGAAACCGTCCGGGCATTCAAATTTTCCGCCCCCGCCTGCCTCACAATCCCAAAAGCGGCTTCTATGATCATGTCCTTTGATATCTTCACTTTTGGCGGCATGATATGCTCCTTTCATAACAATTGTTATATAACATAAATTATAATATTGTGCTTTTTATTTGTCAAGCCCAAAGGTAGATTTGGGCCGTGAATCAATGACATGATGCTGGGGTCAAAAGGGTATTTTTGAAAAATGAGTTATGCACTTTCGACTAAAAATAGCCTTTAAAAATCTTGATTGGAATATGTTTTCGGCTCATTTGTTATGCAATTTCGCAACAGCTATATTCTAAATTGACCTTTTGACCCCAGCATCATGACATTGGTTCAGACAGGTCTGCGCATTTACTGCGCAGACCGTGAGAATACGT
>CARDPF010000248.1 GCA_948960675.1 uncultured Eisenbergiella sp. | reverse complement strand
CTGTGCATGCAAGCATGCCCATTCACACAGCCGTCGTCCGGGGCTTTCATAGTAAAATCTATGTTATTGTACTCCCGAATTCCATAAAAATCCAGTATTTTTCTAATTTTATTACAATATTGTTACATATTTCCTGCTATTTCCGCATCAAATGCAGCTTTACGGCAATTTTTACAAGCATCGCGCCCTTGGGAACCGCCAGCAGTTCCTTTTTGGTCATGGCGCCCAGCTTAATGACCATCGCAAAATAGACAAACGCCCCCACCGCCACGGCTGCCAGAATTGCGGCCGCATTGCCTGCATATCCTTGCGGAAGCACACAAACCATCCCGTAATAAACTGCAGCCGCCACCATTCCCATGATCACGGACGCCCAGATGGGAAGCAAAAAGGTATTTACTACCTCCTGCTTATATCCGGTCGCTTTTTTCACACAATACCCGTTGAGCAGACAAATCAGGAGGGAATATACCGTAACCGCAACGGGAAGACTGTAAATGCCAAAGCCGGTAAATGCAAGCAGCAGCGCCGCCACTGCCGACTGTACCGCCAGCGCCACCGCCGCGTTTGTCACCGGCTTTCCCTGTTTTCCCACCGCCTGCAATATGGAATTGCTCAGCGTGGACAAGGAATAAAACACCGTACTCGCCCCAAGGGCCGCCAGAAGATAGCCGCCAAGGGCGATATTTTCTGCAGAAATATTCGGATATAAAAGCCGCACCAGCGGTCTTGCCAGCACCGTCATCCCTACGGCTGCCGGAATTGCAAGAAACATAATCGTTTTGATGGCAGTCTTGATTTTACGGTTGACTTCCTTCTTATTTTTGGTCGCAAAGCTTCCCGAAATACTGGGAAGTATTGCCGAAGCCATCGCGGACGCAATCGCAATCGGAATATTGGACAATCCCACGGCCTGCGTATCATATACGCCGTTGGTCACCATCAACGCCTCCAAATCCTGTCCGTGGACACCCTGCATCATATTCAAGTATAAAGTCTGGTTAATCAAAGCGCTGGCATTATATACAAACGTGCTCATAATGACCGGCGTGACCATAAAAATAATGATTTTAAAAATCGCCCCTGCGGACAAAACCCGGGCGGAATGATCCCGCTCTATGCGGGCATAAATCACTTTCCGGTTCATCTGGTAGACAAAAAGCATGAACAGCAGGGCCACCAGCACACCAATCCCGGTTCCCATGGCGCTTCCCACCGCGCCCCAGGCCGCCCTGGTCTGGGAATCCTCCTCCTTAAAAATCTGCATCAGCAGATAGGCCGCCCCGATACTCACCACCGCGTTTAAAATCTGCTCCAGAATCTGGGAAAAGGAAGTCTGCAGCATCGTTTTATTTGCCTGAAAATAACCCCGCAGCACTCCCAAAAGCCCCGAAAGGAAAATGACCGGGGCCAGTGTCCGAAGCACCATGGCTGACCTGCCGGGGCTCAACGCATCCGCACCGAAAAAGGCAATCAGGCTGCCGACGCCTCCCACTGCCACCACATAAACAATCGCACACCAGAAAATCCGCTGCGCATTTTTATACTGACGCATCGCCAGCCGCTGGGATATCACCTTGGAAATCGCGGCGGGAATGCTGTAAGAAGAAATCAGCAGAATCATCTGGTAAATGCGGTAGGCCGGGGTGTAATACCCGTTCCCCGTCTCCCCGATTACGCCGGTCAGGGGGCTTCTGTACAAAAGCCCGATAATCCTGCACACGATTCCCGCCGCCGCCAAAATCCCGGCCTGTTTTACAAAAGAATCACTCTTTTTTTGCTGCGCTGCCATAAATCACCTTCCATACCGGCCAAGTTCCCCGGCGCGTCACTCGGAAAGCCTAAAAAGGTTCAGATAATCCAGCCTTCTCTCCACAATTTCCAATACAAAAACATCCGGATCCTGCTCGTCTACCATGGACTGCTCAAAAAACCCGTTCCAATGGGCCAGATAACTGTCCCGAAAGCTGCTCACAAGGGCAGGCGCCATGCCGCCGCCAAAAGAGTCCCGCACCACAAACAGCCGCCTTTCATCCGGTGCATCAGAATGGTAAACCAGCGCCGTTGCATCGTCGATGGAAATTGCCTGTAGGTTATTCCCATTATATCCAGTCACGATATAATTGATGTCTTTCGGTTTCTTTTTCTCATAATATTCCTGCAGATTCATCATTCTGGCAAGGTCGTAGCCGGAAAAATCATCCTCCGTAAAGATCAGTTCTTCCGGCGGCGGAACCGAAATGCCCATTTCGGCAAGCAGCTGCCGCGCCCCGATATAGCCTCCCGCCGCGTTCCAATGGGTGTCATAATGCCAATATAGTGACCACTGGTCTTTGTATGCGCGCATCTGCTCCACCGGATAGACCACCCGGATATCCGTATTCTGCCGCAGGTATTCTACCAGCTGCCCTGCCCTGGTCAATTCCCCTTTTTGGTAATAGGAGGGAAGATACTGTTCCCCATAGATTGTCTCTTTATTGGGAGCGATAAACAGGAAAAATTCGATGTCCCTGCCATTCAAAAACGCCTGCGTCGTGCGCAGATTGTCCGCAATCGTCTCCAACTGCCCTTCACTGAAAAGGTTGGTTCCCTTGTAATCATCTATATCACTCTCCGCACTGTAAAACAGCCAGTCCTTTTCGCCCACAACCACCTTATCATTGATGGACTTTTCCCGGAATACATACAAATCCAACAGGCTGTTAAAGGAAATCAGCTGGCTGCGGAAAGGCACATTGTGATTGTAGGCGCCCTCCACCAACCCGCCATATTTTCTCCAATTCTCCTTATCAGGCCTTGGCAGCTGCCCTTCCGCGCCATTTTCCGTAGCCTCCGTGGCAAACCGGTCTGCCGCTGCCAGCCATACCGCCCGTGGCAGCAGCAACAGCAGGGCAAAGCTAAACAGCCATAAAACTGCGGTTTTCTTTTTCAAGATTCCTAACCTCCGTCAAAAATTCAGATAGATCGCGGGATTATATGACCCGTTGATCAGGCACAGCATGGATGCCGCCACCAAAAGCATACAATACAGCATTTCCGGCACGCTCCCCCGCAGCCGTTTTGCCTGCGGGAAAAAACGCCGGATGCACATTTGCACAACCCCCATCCCCAGCACACCTGCAACAGCGGCCACCATGCAGCGGTTGGACATCAATTCCCGCAGCACATACGTGCTTTCCGTATATTTCCACGGCAAAAACATCCGCTTTAAATAGGCAAAAGCCGGGGCCAGATTCCCTACCCGGAAAAATACCCAGCCCACGATCACCACCAGCTGCACATATACATACCGAAATACCCCGGCTTTATCCAGCATCCGCTTCCACCCGGCCCGCTCCATCATGATACACAGCCCATGCAAAAGTCCCCAGACAATAAACGCTGTCGTCGCGCCGTGCCACAGCCCCGTCGCCAGCCATACGACCAAAAGATTGCCGTACGTACGCACCGTCCCCCTCCTGCTGCCTCCCAGCGGAATGTAAAGGTAATCCCTAAACCAGCTGCCCAGGGAAATGTGCCACCTGCGCCAAAACTCCTGTACGGACGACGACAGGTACGGATAATCAAAGTTCTCACAAATCGTAAACCCAAACATCTTTCCAAGGCCGATGGCCATATCCGAAAAGCCCGAAAAGTCGTAATAAATCTGTAAGGTATACAAAAGCGCCGCCACCCACACCATGGCCCCCGTCACATTGTTGATATCCTGCGCATAAATTTTGTCCACACAGCTTCCAAGGACATTGGCAATCAACACCTTCTTCCCCAACCCGTAGGCAAAACGCCGGATGCCCCTGGCCGTCTTTTTGTATGTCTCCCTGCGGGCAACAAGCTGGGGCCCAAACTCCTCATAGCGCGCAATGGGCCCCACGGATACTTTGGGAAAAAACGACAAATACAGCGCCATGGACACCAGGTTTTTTTCTGCGCCATACCGCCCCCGGTATAAGTCGATCAGATAAGAAACCGCCCCAAACGTAAAAAAAGATATCCCCATGGGCAGCGCAATTTCACGCATTTCAAATATCTGCCTGCCAAGCAGCCTGTTTAAGATGCGCAGAAAAAAGTCAAAATATTTGTAATATCCCAAAATTCCCAGATTGGCCAAAATCCCCGCCAAAAGGGCAAGCTGCGCCCCCCTTTTATTCTCCCGCAGCCGCCATAGCAGCAGGCCAAATCCGTAATTGACGGCAATGGACAAAAAAAGCACCAAAATATGAAGGGGCTCCCCCCAGGCGTAAAACACAAGGCCCGCCAGCAAAAGCAAAACGTTTTTCAGCTTAGTATTGCGCATGCACAGCCTGTCCGCCACAAACACGACAGGCAGGAATGCGGTCAAAAAGAACATCGAATTGATACTCATAAAAAACTCCCCGCAGTGTCAGATACCCCCAACGGCTATAGTATACCATAAAATCCCAAAGAAGAAAATGAAAATAATAGGAATATTACGCAAATCGTGTAACAGTTCAGCCTTCGGCTAAACTGTTACGGATTATGTCTGAACTGTTACCGCAAATCAATTTCATGGGCGGGCCAAGGGACGGTCATGGATTCTTGCCCAGTGACAGGGTATAAATCACGCATGGCCTGTCATTGCACTTTACCGTGGTTCTTTGTGTAAAGCCCAAATGTTCACACAGCAGGCGGGATTTTTTATTTTCGGCATCTGCCACAGCGCGTACGGCGTCAA
>CARDPF010000247.1 GCA_948960675.1 uncultured Eisenbergiella sp. | reverse complement strand
AAATCCTCATAGACGGCGTGAATATCCGGGATATTGACAAGGACGTACTGCGCAGCGCCATCGGACAGGTCCAGCAGGATGTATTCCTCTTTACCGGGGACATCAAGGGCAATATCTCGCTGGGCAATCCCGCCATCACCGATGCGGATATCCGGCAGGCCGCCAGAACCGTACACGCGGATACCTTTATTGAAAAAATGCCCGGCGGCTATGACGCGCCCGTGACGGAACGGGGCAGTACCCTGTCCGCTGGGCAGCGCCAGCTGCTTTCCTTCGCCCGCACCCTGGCTTTTAAGCCCGTCATTCTGGTGCTGGACGAGGCCACCGCCAACATTGACACCGAAACCGAAAGCCTGATCACCCACGCGCTGGAAACCCTGATGCAGGGCCGCACCACCATTATGGTGGCCCACCGCCTCTCCACCATCCAGCACGCGGACAAAATCATCGTCATGCATCAGGGCCGCATCCACGAATCCGGCTCCCATCAGGAACTTCTGGCACAGGACGGCCTCTACAAGCGCCTCTACGAGTTACAGCTGGTGGAGTGAGTTTAGGGCTTTGTGGATACCCGGTCGGCATGGATACGGAGACGACTGTCCCTTCCGTGCTGTCGTGCCGCTGCGGGAGAAGCGCCCCTGTTTTCTTCGGGCCTGCCATCCGAAACGGAGAAATCCTCCCAGAATTTTTTCGGTTCCTGCCCCAAAGGGCAACTGTTTGAGTGCAGCGAGTTTTGCCCTTTGGGGAAGTTTGGAACCGGAAAGATTTTGGGTATGGATTTCCCGTTTCGGATGGCGAGCCTGAAAAAAACAGGGGCGCTTCTCCCGCAGCGGCACGACAGCACGGAAGGGACAGGCAGGGGCGGTTTGCCAACGACAGGCAGGGGAACCTACGGCCATTGCAGGATGCCGGATCCCGGACGGTGAAATTCCCAAAAAGGAGGATGTCCCTGCATCCGGGCACAAAACCGTTTAAACGCAGTGCGTTTTTTGCGCCCGGATGCGTTTAGGGACAGAATCCATTTTGGCGGAATTTCCCGTCCGGGATCCTGCAATCCTGCAATGGCCGTGGGTTCCCCTGCCAACCTACGCCGTTATCGGCATTTTAGAACGCCGGGTGGTCGTAGTTGCCGTATTGTTTCCAGATGTCCAGCATCATTTCATAGCGCTTGAGGGACAGGCCGGTGTAGACACAGTTGGAGGTGGCAAAAACGTAGCCCTTGCCCGCCGCCATCCCCTGCCGCAGGGATCGGAGCACATCCTGACGGCATTCCTCGTCCGTTCCGGTCTGGAGCAGTCCGCAGTTTACGTTGCCGATCAGCGCGATTTGGTCGCCGATGATCTCGCGCACCCTTGTCATATCCACCCCGCCCTGGGGATCCAGGGAATGGATGGCATCCGGCTTGCAGTCCGCCATCTGTTTTACGATAGGCATGATGTTGCCGTCCGTATGTTTGATGGTGTAATAGCCCATCTTCCGGTATTCTGCGATGACCTCCTTTAAAAAGGGAACGATCAGTTCGTCAAACTGGTCCGGGGAAAAGAAGGGATTGACGTTGAAGCAGTAATCGGAGCAGAGGGCAAAGCCGTCCAGCAGATGGCCTTTTTGATCCAGCTGCGCCGCAAATTCGATGCTCCTGTCCAACCGGCGTCTGCTCTCCTCGTTGAGTTTTTCCGGCTCCTCATACATCCTCGCCGCAAAATCCATCATATGGTCCCCGTCCGGTATGGCCCAGGTGGGATCCCCATGCATCATCAAAAAGAATTCATCCCCGGATTTTTCCCGGATGGTCTCCAAAAGCCACTGGGTATTCTCCACACCGCCCGGATTGGGATGGACGAAGATCGCGCTGTGCCCGTATTTTTTAGCCGTGTCGATATATAAATCCGCCATATCGCGAATCTGCAGCGTTTTCTCCTCCATGCTCATCTGGTTCCACTGCTCATAATAACGGTGGGAAGGGTGGACTTTCCCGAAAGCCTCCATGGTCAGAAAAAATACCAGTTCAAAGGTGGGCACCTGTCCCCCTATTTTCTCACATTTCAAGGTTTTGATAAACCGCTCCCTATGGGTCATAGCTATCTCCTTTTCGTTTACTTCTTCGCCTGCACGGCATCCCGCGCGGTGGTGGCGGCGGTGGCGGCGTCCGGGGTATAGAAGTCCGCGCCGATCTGATCCGCAAAAGCCTGGTTCACGGGGGCTCCTCCTACCATCACAATATATTTATCCCGAAGCCCTCTTTCTTTGAGCAGATCAATACAGGCCTTCATGTTGGGCATGGTGGTCGTCAGGAGCGCAGACATGCAGATCACGTCAGCCCCCACTTCCTCGGCCTTATTCACCAGGCTTTCCGCGTCCGCATCCACTCCCAAGTCAATGACCTCAAACCCAGCGCCCTTTAGCATCATCGCCACCAGGTTTTTTCCGATATCATGCAAGTCGCCTTTTACCGTAGCAATCACCGCTTTTCCCACGGGCTCGTTCCCCACTTCCACCAACTTTGGCTCCAAAATGGTAATACCGGCGTTCATGGCCCTTGCGGCCACCAGCACTTCGGGGACGAACACTTCATTCTTTTTAAACTTTTCGCCCACGATCATCATGCCGCTCAAAAGACCCTCGTTCAAAATGTCCCTGGGATCCGTTCCCTCCTCCAGCGCCTGTGTCACCAATTCCTTGACCAGCTTCGCCTTTCCTTTTTGCAGCAGTTCCGAAATTTCTGTTAAAGATACCATTTTTGTTTTCCTCCTGTTTTGCATTGTTATGAAATGGTATGGTAATATTTCTCCACCTCGTCAAAAAAGGCTTCGATATTTTCCCACTTGGACATGGGCGGAATATCACATCCCGAAGATATCACAAAATTGGGATGGGACGCACATTCCTCCAAAACCCTGCGCGTAGCGGCCCGTATGGAATCCGCCGTTCCGTTTCTAAATTCCCCTGCCGGATCCACATTTCCCATTACCAGCGCGTCTTTTGGAAGCAGGCCGATGATATCCGCCATCCGGATGGCATTGCCGAAATGATACGCCTTACAGCCCAAGGTTGCCAAATCCGGCGCCTGCTGCACCGTAGCGTTTCCGCAGTTATGGTAAATCACCAAAAAATGTTCGTCCTGCACCGCGTCCACGATCTTTTTGACATAATCGGTGGAAAACTCCAGCGCCAGCGCCGGGGATAAAAGCCCGCCCAGCGGTTCGGCAATTACCACGCCGTCGGCTCCCACACGCCGGTATTCCCGGATGTAAGCAATCAGGAAAGCCGTACATTTTTCCAGTACGGTATGTACCATATCCGGTTCGTCATAACAGTACACCATAGCCTCGCTCACATCCAAAAGCCTGCCCGCCAATGAAAACGGCCCGATCACCCCCGCAAAAACGGGACGGTCCGTGATCTTTTGTACGGCCTTTCCCAGCGCTTCCACATAAAGCCCGGTCCTGGCCGTCCCCACTGCCGGAACCGCAAGCGCCTCCGCCTCCCCTTCATCGGACACAATGCTGCCGATGACGGCGGGAACTTCCTCGTCGGAAAACCGGATTTGGGAACCGAAGGCCTCCGCCTCCACCGACAGATCCATCAGGCTCACCGAAGCCGCCGCAGGAACCCTCTCCGCCACCCGCTTCATCCCCTCCGCCTGCAGGTCGCTGTCCCCAATCAGTTCTTTTACCGTAATATCCATCAGCTGGATTGCCGGAAAAGAAAGCACCGGCATGGCCTTTTTGCGGGTGGCTTTTATCTGCTCCTCCACCCATGCATACATGTTTCCAAACATTTTTTACTCCTTTCCCAACAGCGGCCCCAAAGCCCTTGTGCCGCTATAACAGCCCAGACAAGTCTGGGGCTTTGCACGCCCTTATCTTTATTCTTCAAACAGCATGCCTTCCATGTAGCAGTCGCCAAAATACGGATCCGATGCCAATTCCACCGTATGGGCCATGGCGGTCAGCTTTTGTACCCGCTCCACCTCCTCCCGGTTCCAGAGAATATCGGCCGCCCCCTCCAGTGCCGCGTTTCCGCACACCCGGATTTTGGAAGTTTCCATCGGTGGAAGCAGACCGATGAAAACCGCATTTTCCAGATTGAGAAAATTGCCGAAACCGCCCGCCACCAAAAGCTCTTTCAGATCCCCGGCCAAAAGCCCGGCATGGCGCAGCATGGTTTTGATTCCCGCACAGACCGCGCTCTTGGCAAGCTGCACCATACGGATATCCTGCTGGGTGATTTTGACGTCCCCGGACAGGATAATCTCTTCCTCTTCCATGTAACCGGTTCCGTCTATGCTGCCGTTCTGCAAAAGACAGCTTACCGCGTCCACCACGCCGCTGCCGCAGATCCCCTGCGCCCGTCCCTGTCCGATCACCTGCACGCGCAGGACACCTTTGTCCAATTCCACATGGGAAACCGCACCTTCCTCCCCCTGCATCCCCATAGCCAGCCCCGCCCCCTCAAAAGCCGGGCCTGCTGCGGTGGAGCAGCAGATAAACTCCTGTCCGTTCCACAGGACAATTTCCCCGTTGGTTCCGATGTCCGCCAGCAGCCTGGGCCGGTCCGAGGCTTCCATCCCTACGTACAAAAGCGCCGTAGCGATATCGGCCCCCACAAAGGCGGAAATGCAGGGAGGCAAATATACATCGGCATCCTGACAGACAAGTCCCAGCGTCTCCCCGCGAGATCGGAAGAGCGTCGTGTA
>CARDPF010000246.1 GCA_948960675.1 uncultured Eisenbergiella sp. | reverse complement strand
GGACTGCGCAGCAAGTGCGCAGTCCTGCTTGTAGGTTTTGGTACTTTCATAGTAAACCCCCTATCTACTTTTTTGCGGCTTTTATTTAGCCCCCTGCGCAGCCGCCAAAGGATTTTGCGCCAACGTCTCACAGATTGGTGTAGCCCATCAGCGATTCGTCCACGGCGCGGGCCGCTTCCCTGCCCTCTGCGATGGCCCAGACCACAAGGGACTGGCCCCGGCGCATATCGCCCGCCGCAAATACGTTGGCCATACTTGTCTCATAAGCCTTTGGTCTGGTATCCACACAATTTCTCGCATTACATTTTACACCAAAACAGTCCGTTACGTAAACCTCTGCCCCCAAAAAACCCGCCGCAATCAGCACAAGATCCACCGGGATTTCCTTCCCGCTGCCCTCCACAGGCGCCATGGAAACCCGTTTTGTCTTGGGATCCGTCTTGGGCGCAAGGCTTACCGTTTTGACCGCGCATACCCTGCCCTTTTGGTCTTTGATAAACTCCGTCACCGTGGTCTGGTACTGTCTGGGGTCCTGTCCGAAGCAGGCGGCAGCCTCCTCCTGCCCGTAATCGGTTTTTAGCACCCTGGGCCACTGGGGCCACGGATTTTTTTCCTCCCTTTCTTTGGGGGGCTTTGGCATCATTTCCAGCTGCACCACACCGGCCGCGCCCAGCCGGATGACAGTGCCCACGCAATCGTTTCCCGTATCCCCGCCGCCGATCACCAGCACGTTTTTCCCCTTCGCCAGTTCATAGGGGATCTTTTGGAAATTGCTGTCCAGAAGGGTTTTGGTTACCTCTTTCAAAAAATCCACCGCAAAATAAATGCCTTTTGCATCGCGCCCTTTCACCTCGATATCCCTGGGCCTCGATGCACCGCAGGCCAAAAGCACCCGGTCATATTGGGCCGTCAACTCCTGGCTGCCGATGTCCTTGCCCACATCCGTATTGCAGACGAAACGGATCCCCGATTGCTCCATCAACTCCACCCGCCTGTCTATCACGCTTTTTTCCAGCTTCATATTGGGAATGCCATAGCGCAAAAGCCCGCCGGGACGGTCGCTTCTCTCATAAACCGTCACCCAATGGCCCCGGCGGTTGAGCTGCCATGCCGCCGCCAGCCCGGCGGGCCCGCTGCCCACCACCGCAACCTTCTTTCCGGTCCGCACTTTGGGTACTTCTGCCTGCACAAGCCCGTTTGCAAAGGCGTATTCGATTACCGCCTTCTCATTTTCCTTGGTGGAAACCGGCTGGGTGTGCAGGCCGCAGGTGCAGGCGGCCTCGCACAGCGCCGGGCAGACCCGGGACGTAAATTCCGGAAAGCAATTGGTGGACGCAAGCCGCACATATGCCTGCTCCATGCAATTCCTCCAGACCAGGTCGTTGATCTCCGGCACCAGATTGTGCAGCGGACAGCCGGAGGCCATTCCCCCGATCATCACGCCCATTTGGCAGAACGGAACGCCGCAATCCATACAGCGCGCCCCCTGCAGGCGCTGTTCTTCCAAAGGCAATGCTTCATGAAATTCCTTAAAATCCCCAATCCTTACAAGCGGCGCAGCGACGCTTCCCTCCCTGCGCCCATATTCCAAAAATCCTGTCGGTTTTCCCATTTTTTCCTCACTTCTGCGCTGCTTTGCAGCGCGCAGACACAAATCCCGCGATTGAAAATTTTAATTTTCAATCTTTCCTCCCCTGCCTACTTTGTCCCGATGCTGGCATAAAACGCCTCGGTCTGTGCCTCCTGCCTGCTCATGCCCTGCTCCTCAAACTGGGCGGACAGCTGCAAAAGCCGTTTATAATCCCCGGGAATGATTTTTTTGAATTTGGGCAGGTAGTCCTCAAAATTTTCCAAAATCTTCCCGGCCTTGCGGGAGCCGGTATGCGCTGCATGGGCTTTTAGCATGGCATACAATTCCTCCCGGTCAAATTTTGTCTCCACCTTTTCCATGAGCACCATCTCCTTGTTCAGGTTCCGGTACAGGCGGTTGTTTTCGTCCAGCACATAGGCAATCCCGCCGCTCATGCCGGCCGCGAAATTTTTCCCCACAGGCCCCAATACCGCCACGCGCCCGCCGGTCATATATTCGCAGCCGTGTTCGCCCACGCCTTCCACCACCGCCGTCGCGCCGGAATTGCGCACACAGAAGCGCTCGCCTGCCACCCCCGCCACATAGGCCTGGCCGCCCGTCGCGCCGTAAAGGGCCACATTGCCGATGATAATATTTTCCTCCGGTACAAATTTTGCCTCTGGGGGCGCATAAACCGCAAGCTTGCCGCCGGATAAGCCTTTGCCAAAGTAATCGTTGGAATCGCCGCACAAAAAAATGGTCAGCCCCTTTGGCAAAAACGCCCCAAAGCTTTGCCCGCCCGCACCGGTGCAGCGGACGGTCACGGTATCCTGCGGCAATCCTGCCGGGTGCAGCCTGGTGATCTGTGCGCCAAGCAGGGTGCCAAATGTCCGGTCCGTATTGCCAAGCTTCACCCGGTATTCTTTTTTCTCCCCCTTTGCGATGGCTGCCTGCAATTCCTTTTTGCCCAAAAGCGCTATCTCGTCTTTCGTATCCTGCAGCTTAAAATCATAAGCCTTTGTGGGATCAAACACGCATGGGACACCATCCGTCCCCGGCGCATGGTACAAAATCCGGCCCAAATCCACCTTTGCTTCCCGTTTCGTCAAAATTTCCTTTTTCTTTAGCAGATCGGTGCGCCCCACCATCTCGTCCACGGTGCGCACTCCCAGCCTTGCCATGTATTCCCGCAGCTGCCGCGCCACAAAGCGCATGAAATTTTCCACATATTCCGGTTTCCCCGCAAAGCGTCCGCGGAGTTTGGGATTCTGGGTGGCCACGCCCATGGGACAGGTGTCCAAATTGCAGACGCGCATCATCACACATCCCAGCGTCACCAGCGGCGCGGTGGCAAACCCGAATTCCTCCGCCCCAAGCAGGGCCGCTATGGCCACATCCCGGCCGCTCATCAGCTTGCCGTCCGTCTCAATGACCACCTGACTGCGCAGTCCGTTTTGCAAAAGCGTCTGATGGGTCTCCGATAGCCCCAGTTCCCAGGGCAGTCCCGCGTTATGGATGGAACTGACAGGCGCAGCCCCTGTGCCGCCGTCGTAACCGGAAATCAGGATGACCTGTGCGCCCGCCTTGGCCACCCCTGCCGCCACCGTTCCCACGCCCGCCTCGGAAACCAGCTTCACGGAAATGCGCGCGTATTTGTTGGCGTTTTTCAGGTCGTAGATCAGCTGCGCCAAATCCTCTATCGAGTAAATGTCATGGTGGGGCGGCGGGGAAATCAGGCTCACCCCCGGCGTGGAATGCCGGGTCTTTGCAATCTCGGGATACACCTTTCTGGCCGGAAGATGGCCGCCCTCCCCCGGCTTTGCGCCCTGCGCCATTTTAATCTGAATCTCTTTTGCGCTGACCAGATAGCGGCTGGTCACGCCGAAGCGTCCGCTGGCCACCTGCTTGATGGCGGAATTTTTATCTTCTAAAGAACCGGCGGATTCCAGCCGTTCCTCGCTCTCTCCGCCCTCCCCGCTGTTGGATTTGCCGTGCAGCCGGTTCATGGCCACCGCCAGCGCTTCATGCGCCTCCTTGGAAATGGATCCGTAGGACATGGCCCCGGTTTTAAATCGCCGCACAATGGAGTCCTCGCCCTCCACCTCCCCGATGGGCACGCCCTGCGCCGGATAGGCAAAATCCAGCAGGCTTCTCAAATACCCTGTATTCTCCGCGTCCACCCGCCTGGTATACTCCTCAAACTTTGCGTAATCCCCTTCTTTCGTGGACTGCTGCAAAAGATGAATAGTCTGGGGATTATACCGGTGCTCCTCCCCCTGGCTGCGCATCTTATGGCGTCCCATGGAGGAAAGGGTCAGGTCGGTGGTAAGCCCCAGCGGGTCGAAGGCCTTGGAATGCTGGGCATCGGTCTGTTCCGCGATATCCTCCAGCGTAATGCCGCCCACCCGGCTCACCGTCCCTGTAAAGTACCGGTCGATCACCTCCTGTGAAATGCCCACGGCCTCGAAAATCTGGCTGCCCTGATAGGACTGGATGGTGGAAATCCCCATCTTGGAAGCGATTTTTACAATACCGTTTAACACCGCCTGGTCGTAATCGTTCACCGCCGCATAGTAATCTTTGTTTAAGATCCCCTCTTCCACCAGTTCTGCAATGGTGGCATGGGCCAGATACGGATTGACTGCGCTGGCCCCATATCCCAAAAGGGCCGCAAAATGATGCACCTCCCGGGGTTCCGCGGACTCTATCACCAGCGAAAGATCCGTACATTTCTTTGTTTTCACCAGATGCTTATGTACGGCGGATACTGCCAGAAGCGACGGGATCGCCACATGGTTTTCGTCCACCTCCCGGTCGGAGAGAATCAAAATATTCGCGCCCATGCGGTAGGCCTTATCCACCTCCACAAACAAATGCTCCAGCACCCGCTCCATGGGCGTGCTTTTGTAGTACAGGATGGACACGGTGGCCACCAAAAACCCGTCCTTACGCATGGTTTTGATTTTGAGCAAATCCAAATCGGTCAAAATCGGGTTGTTGATTTTTAAAACCTGACAGTTTTCCGGTTTTTCCTCCAGCAAATTTCCGTTTTTGCCTACATAGACCGTGGTGGACGTGACGATTTTCTCCCGGATGGCATCGATGGGCGGATTTGTCACCTGTGCAAACAATTGTTTAAAATA
>CARDPF010000245.1 GCA_948960675.1 uncultured Eisenbergiella sp. | reverse complement strand
GAGATGCTGTTGTGTGACTGGAGTTCAGACGTGTGCTCTTCCGATCTCCGTTGCCAGATTGTGGGGCAGATTATCTGCATCCGAGGTGGAAGGAATATTGCCCGGCACCGTGGAAAAATGAAGCCAGTAAAAGGCGCTGTAGGCGGGCTTAAATCCCTGCCGGTATGTATTGTTGGGAGGCAGGAGGAGGTATTCCCCCTCCTGCACCGTATAGTTTTCCTGATCATAATGCAAATACAGCGTCCCTTCTGTCATGACAATGAGTTCGTATTCTGCGAGGAAAAAGTGTTCATGCATCCAATCCGGGGAAGGAGCCTTAAACTTTCCGGTAAGGACACAGGAAAAAATCTGCCTGGTAGGAAAACATAAAATCTGCATATAAAATCCTCCCTGTCGGCAGCCCTTTTTGAAAATCTGCCCATGGATATGCGCCTATCTGAAAAGAATCACTTATGATACACATATAAAGAGAGTAAAGTATTATTTCCTTATACACAAGTTACAAATGGTTTGATGGGGTGTTAAAAGGATTGCAGTTGCGGGTGTCAAAAGGAAAGAAGTGTAAAAGTGACACAAAATGTAGGGATTTGATATTTACGGTATTGATGGGTAATGATATTCTTAAAAGGCAGTCAATTTGCACAAGGAAAGTAAAAAAAAGATGGAGATAAGTGAAAAAAGTAAAAACTTTTCTGTGCAGTGGAAAAATAGGTGTACAAAGTACACAATCGGGCTGCGCATGCCAGTAAAGAGAAAGGATGGACAAAAGTATGAAAAAGAAAGTATTGGCTATGCTGCTTTCTACGGCAATGGCGGTATCTGCCCTTGCCGGCTGCGGAAACGGCGCCGACGTTCCGGCGGACAACAGCGCAGCGTCGGATAATTCCGGCAGTCAGGCGCCGGACAATTCTGACAGTCAAAAAGCAGATGATTCCGCTGATCAGGCGGCGGCTCCCAGCGGGGATGTGGTGAAGCTCAAAGCGCTGGCGATCCTGCATCCGCTTACGCAGGATGTGGACGACATGGAGTATGTTGTAGAGATGGAGGCGGAAGCCGGTGTTGAAATCGAATGGGAATTGATCCGTGCAGACTGGGATACGGTAAAATCCACCAGGTTTGCGTCCGGCGATATTCCGGATATCCTGATTAATGCCACCAACAATGCGGATTATATGCAGTATGACGGCCTGTTCCTTGACATGGCCCCTTACATCAAAGAGGATCTGACCCCCAATATCGTGCAGCTGTTTAACGAGGAGCCGGACTGTAAGGCACTGGTTACGCAGATGGATGGAAGAATTTTCTGTGTGCCCAAGTTTCAGGGGAAATGGCCGGGAACCAACACGGTAGTATTCATCAATCAGGAATGGCTCAACAACCTGAATCTGGAAATGCCCACCACCTTCTCCGAACTCAAAGACGTGCTGATCGCCTTTAAGGAGCAGGACGCCAACGGCAACGGGGATCCCAATGATGAAATCCCGCTGGATTTCAACGGCTGGCATGGCAGCGCTTACGGCCTGCTAAACTGGCTGGGCGCGTTGGGCATCCAGCTGACCAACTGGGCTTATGACGGCTATTTCGCAGAGGACAGCACGGTCAAGAATTACGCGGTGGATGAAAGATATAAGCTGTTTATGAAGTATGTGGCGGATTTGTATGCCAACGGTGTCATCAACACCAATGCAGTTACCAACGACTATTCCATGTTCCAGTCCCTTTCCAGGGGAAATGAAGCCGGGGATGCGCTGGTAGGCGTGGTTCCCGGGTGGGAGGAGACCGACAAGTTCGGGCCGACCCTGCATTCCCAGTATGTGCCCCTTCCGGCCCTGGAGTATGATATCGACTGCGAGCCCGGAACCTATGATGTGAGATGGAGGGACGACTACACCGGCTTAAATATTTCCAGCGACC
The DNA here is from genome assembly GCA_948960675.1 of uncultured Eisenbergiella sp. GTDB lineage: Bacteria > Bacillota > Clostridia > Lachnospirales > Lachnospiraceae > Gallintestinimicrobium. The sequence goes on along the minus strand of CARDPF010000245.1, from coordinate 2,802 downwards.
GTGCGGTGGTGAGCGCGAACTGCTCTAACCCGGAAGCGGCAATGCGCTTCATTGACCGTTTCTATGACCAGACACATAGTGTAGAGGCCCTGTTTGGCGGCATTACCGACGGTAATCTGGAAAAAACCGGCGATAACAGCTATAAAGTACTGCCCCCGCAGGATCCCGATGTGGATCCCGGCACATGGAAATGGAGCAGCAGCTTTGCGGACAACGCGCCCATGTACATCAGAAGATCCAGCGAGGTGGAAATGTCCGAGGATATGACCTATGCACTGGAAGAGAGAAAGGTATATGAGGACATTCTGGCAAAAGCCGATAAGACAGATACGTATCCCCAGATGTTCATGAAATATTCCCAGGAAGACCAGAATGCCATGGCCCTGGCGCAGGCGAATATCAATGACATTATCAATAACCAGTGGTCTTTGTGGATGACCGGCGAAGCGGACATCGACTCCACATGGGATGCCTATGTACAGAGCGTCAACGACGCAGGACTTCCCCAGGTTTTGGAAATCCGGCAAAAAGCTTTTGACGAATACCTGTCGAAATAATCTGCTTTTGTGTACATAAAAAGCTTTCATGATGGAAAGGGCGGGGGGCTTTAAAAAACCCCCTGCCCTTTTCCAATCCGAAGGTCTTTGGGTTTTGGCTATCGTAAAAACGCACGGATGGGGTGTGCGGGGATCAAAATGTTACCGCTGCGGCCAGCCCGAATGGCAACAAAATCAGGTAGTGAGAAAGGAAATACGACTATGGCGAAAAACAACGTATCTGTGGGAAACAAGAACTTGTCTTTCCGCATAAAAAAATATCTGGAACATAACTGGCAGCTTTGGATTATGCTGCTGCCCGCAATCGTATACATTTTCGTATTCTGCTATGTCCCGATGTACGGCGTCCAGCTGGCTTTCCGGGAATACAGCTTTAAAACCGGCATCACGGGAGGCAAATGGGTGGGGTTTAAATACTTCCAGCAGTATTTTACCAGTAACATGTTCTGGCCGACCCTGCGCAATACCTTTGTCATTTCGTTTACCAGCATCGTGGTAGGTTTTCCCGCCCCGATCATTCTGGCGATGATCATCAACCAGCTGCGCAATAAAAAATGGAAAAGGGTAGTACAGACTACTGTTTACATCCCGTACTTTATTTCCGTGGTGGTTATGGTATCCATGATTAATGTCCTGTTCCAGAATAACAGCGGCGTCATCGGCAATCTGTTAAAAAGCATCGGGCTGGTGGCGGAAAACGTCAATATACTGGGCAGTGCAAAAACCTTCGTTCCCTTGTATGTGCTCACCGGTGTCTGGCAGGGAATGGGCTGGAACAGCATCATCTATATTGCGGCGCTCTCCTCTGTTGACACGCAGCTTTATGATGCCTGTAAGATCGACGGCGCGAACCGTTGGCAGACCATGTGGCATATTGATTTCCCGGCGATCCTGCCCACGATTATGATCCTGCTGATTATGAATATGGGAAATGTGCTAAGCGTTGGCTTTGATAAGGTATACCTGATGCAGAACAGCTTAAACCTGGGGGTATCACAGGTTATTTCTACCTATGTATATAACGTCGGTATCAAATCCTCCCAATTCTCCTTTGGTACGGCAGTCGGGCTGTTCAATACGCTGGTGAACTTCATATTCCTGATCATCACGAACTGGATATCCAAAAAAACGACCGGTACGGGTTTGATGTAAAGGGGGAAAAAAATGGCAAGAATTAAAAATGCTTCATCGGGCGAGAGTAAGAGTAATAATATGCCGGATAAAATATTCGGTGCGGCGGTCTTTATCCTGAGCGTCGTGATTTTTATCATGATCGTATATCCGCTGTGGTTCGTGGTCATTGCTTCCATCAGCAATTCCAACCTGGTCAATCAGGGCGCGGTGACGTTTTTGCCTAAGGACATCCGGTTTTATGGGTTTCAGCAGATTTTGGATGATACCCGTATCTGGAAGGGATACCTAAATACCATCATTTATGTGGTAGTGGGAACCCTCCTGAACATGGCGGTGACAATGCCTGCGGCCTATGCCCTGTCCAGGAAAAATTTCAGGGCGCGTAATAAGGTAATGATGTATTTTGTGTTTACCATGTATTTTTCCGGCGGTTTGGTGCCGCTGTACATGACGATCAGTTCCCTGCACCTGATTTCCACGAAAACCATCCTGATCATCCTTGTGGCGGTGAATACATACAACCTGATTGTTGCCCGGACCTTTATCGCAAACTCCATTCCGGAGGATTTGTATGAGGCGGCGGTGCTGGACGGATGTTCCCACTTCAACTATTTTGCAAAAGTGGTCATGCCGCTGTCCAAGGCGGTGATTTCCGTACTCATCCTGTATTATGGGGTGTTCCACTGGAACGATTATTTTAATGCCCTGATGTTTAACAGCAACTCGGACAATTCCCCGCTGCAGATCGTACTGCGGGAGATCCTGTTGTTGAACCAGGCTTTTGCCAGCGGAAACGGCGGCGTGCAGGGCGGCTATGGCCAGTCTTCGGCAGACCAGGTAAAATATGCGGTGATTATCGTTTCCACCCTGCCGATTCTGTGCGTGTATCCCTTCGTACAGAAGTATTTTGAAAAGGGCGTCATGATCGGGGCAGTGAAGGGATAAAACGGGAACCGGGTAGGTGCGGGAGGAAAAGCAAAAACCCGGCAGCAAGCGCTTTTGAAGGGACTTTAGTTAAGCCACGGGCTTTGGGAGGCGTGCCGACGGGCAGGGAAGGCGGAGCCTTTTGCAGGCCGGACACCCCTGCCGGGCGGACGGTTCCTTACGCATG
>CARDPF010000244.1 GCA_948960675.1 uncultured Eisenbergiella sp. | reverse complement strand
GGTGCGCTGGCTGTGCAGCATTTTGCACGGGGATGTCTATCCCATGGAGACAATGCGCAAGGATGCCGCACGGTTTTATGAGAGTTTTTATGGGTTTACGATGGACGAAAGCCTGCTCCCGGATTTTTAGGACGGGTTGGGCTTTGTGCGCTGCACAGGAGGAAAAGCGGTTATGCGGTCAGCAAAAAGGATACGCCTTATGACGGGAAGCGCGGTTGTGCTTCTGGCAGCTTTATGTGCGGTTTCCGCCTGCATCGGCAGTTATCCCATTTCCCTTTCCGATATCGTGGCGATTGCGGTGGGGGGAGAGGTCCCTGCCATGGCAAGGCGGGTCTTTTTTGCGCTGCGCCTTCCCAGGGTGGGGATGGGGCTGATGGCCGGGGCCGGGCTTGGGCTGTGCGGCGCGGTTTTCCAGATGTTGTTTCAAAATCCGCTGGCTTCCCCCGATTTGGTGGGGGTGGCCAACGGCGCGGGAGCGGGGGCAGCCTTTGCCATTGTCTGCGGCGCAGGAAGTGTGCGGGGCGTGACGGGAGGCGCTTTTTTGGGGGGAATGCTGGCGCTGGCCGGCGTTTTTTTTCTGGTTTGGCTAAGCGGGAGCAACCGTCCCGGCATTTTTATTGTGAGCGGCATTTTGCTGTCATCCCTTGCCAACGCCTGTATTATGCTTTGCAAGCATGCGGCGGATTCGGAGGGAAAACTGGCGGCCATTGATTTTTGGACGATGGGCAGCCTGGCGGGGATTACGGCGGACAAGGTCCGGGGAGCGGCCTGGGTGTGTGTTCCCGCCATGCTGCTTTTGCTTTTGTTACACAGGGAGATTTTGGTGATGGGGCTGGGGGATGAGCAGGCCTGCATTTTGGGATTGCCTGCGGGGAAAATGCGGATGCTTCTGCTGACCCTTGCCACGCTGTGTGTGGCGGGAGTGATTGCATTGACCGGCGTGATTTCCTTTGTGGGGCTTTTGGCCCCCCACGGGGCGTTTTTACTTTTGGGTAGAAAAAACCGCAGCTATCTGTGGATGAGCGGAATCGTCGGTGCAGGCCTGACGGTGGCTGCGGACTGCTTTGCCCGCAGCATCGCGGCGGGGGAACTGCCGCTGAGTATTTTGACCACGCTGTGCGCCCTGCCCTTTTTCCTCTTTTTTATCGGGAGCAAAAGGGGGGCCAGATTATGACGGCAGGACTGTGGGTAGAGCATTTTTGGGCGGGCTACAAAAAAAAGACAGTGGTGGAGGATGTGTCCTTTGCGGTAAACAGGGGGGAACTGGCAGGGGTTCTGGGGGAAAACGGCTGTGGGAAAACCACGCTTTTAAAAGGCATTGCAGGCCTGGGGGTGCGCCATGGGGGGAAGGTTTTGGCGGACGGGCAGGACATAGGGGGCATGTCCGTAAAAAAGAGGGCGGCCAAGGTTTCGGTGCTGGCTTCCAAAAACGACATTCCCACGGGGCTTTTGGCACGCGAGGTACTGGAGATGGGATGGTATCCGCAGCTTTCTTTTTTGCGGCCTCCCGGTGAAAGGCTCTTGGAAAAAAGGGACCAGGTTGCGAAAAAGCTGGAACTGGAAGAACTTTTGCCCCAGTATTTTGAAAAGCTCAGTCAGGGACAGGGACAGCGCGTCCTGTTGGGCAGGCTGTTTTTGCAGGACACGCCGCTGGTGCTGCTGGACGAGCCGGACGCCGGGCTGGATTTTCGGCGTAAGCATGCCTTCTTTTTGCAGATACGGCAGTGGCTTTTGGAGGAGGGGAAGACGGGACTTGCGGTTTTGCATGATCCCGGTCTGGCTTTGACCTACTGCGACAGGGTTTTTTGCATGAAAAGGGGAAAAATCATAGGGACCATAGAACCAAAGGCAGATACGGAGGAGGAGATTGCGGAAAAAATTAGGCCTGTAACCGGCATTGTGAAGGTGACAAAATGCCAAAGGTCTGTTATAATTTTCCCATGAAGCCTGGAATGTGCAACAGATACGGCGCATTCTGCAAAACATGCCTCCAAAAAGGAAGGCGATTTTGTCCGGGTATGGCGGATCTTATGGCTTGGGACGCCGTTTCCCGGATTCTTATGAGGACAAGACCATGGAAAAACAGAAGAAAGCAACAGGGGCGTATACTTCGCCCTATGAGTTTGAGGGGAGGATTCCGCTGAAGGAAGCCATACCGCTGGGAATGCAGCATGTGTTGGCGATGTTTGTCGGGAATCTCACCCCTCTTTTGATTATCACCAATCTCTGCGCGGCCTTGGGAGGCGCGCAGGAGCTGCTGGCCGTACAGGTGTCTCTTTTACAGAATGCCATGCTGATCGCGGGCATCGTGACACTGGTGCAGCTGTATGCCGTCGGCCCGGTGGGCGGGAAAGTGCCTATTATTATGGGTACCAGTTCGGGTTTTATCGGGGTGTTCCAGAGCGTGACCAAAGTGATGGGCGGCGGTGTGCTGGCTTACGGCGCAATTTTGGGTGCGTCGATTCTGGGCGGGTTGTTTGAGACCGTGCTGGGTTTTTGCATCCGCCCCATGCGCAGGCTTTTGCCGGCAGTGGTCACCGGCACGGTAGTGCTCTCCATCGGGCTGTCCCTGATCGGCGTGGGGGTTTCCTCCTTTGGGGGCGGAAGCAGTGCGAAGGATTACGGTTCTTTGGAAAACCTTCTGCTGGGCTTGGCAGTGCTGACCGTTATTTTGGTTTTTAAGCATTATTTCAAAGGGATGGCCAGTTCCTCCTGCATCCTGTGCGGGATCATTGTGGGGTATATTTTGGCAGCGCTGATGGGACTTTTCCTAAACCCCACTTTTGTGACGCTAGAAGGGGAAGAGGTCACAAAGGCCTGGGTGCTAAACTGGGCGAAGGTGGCGGAAGCGGATTGGATTTCCCTCCCCAAAATCATGCCGGTGAAGCCGGTGTTTTCCATGAAGGCCATTGCGCCTGTATTGATTATGTTCATCGTGACGGCGGTGGAAACCGTGGGGGATATTTCCGGTGTCATGGAGGGCGGCATGGGAAGGGAAGCCACCGATAAGGAACTTTCCGGCGGTGTGGTCTGTGACGGGCTGGGTTCCTCTTTGGCCGCGTTTTTCGGTGTGCTGCCCAACACGTCTTTCAGCCAGAATGTGGGGCTGGTGACGATGACCGGAATCGTGAACCGGTTTGCCCTGGCCTGCGGCGCGGTCTTTTTAATGGCCTGCGGCCTGTTTCCCAAGCTGGCAGCGCTGGTTTCCATCATGCCCCAGAGTGTGTTGGGAGGCGCGGCGGTGATCATGTTTGCCTCCATTGTAATCAGCGGTATCCAGCTGGTGGTTAAGGAGCCTTTAACGGCACGAAATATGACGATTGTTTCGGTGGCATTGGGATTGGGGTACGGAATCGGCGCCAACAGTGCGGTGCTATTAGGGCTGCCGGAGGCGGTGGGACTGATTTTCGGCGGTTCGGGAATCGTCCCCGCCGCTTTGGTGGCGATAGTCTTAAACCTTTGTCTGCCCAGGGATAAGGAGAAGGAGAACCGGTGATTACAATCGGAGAATATGTGCGGGCAGGGAGCCTGCAGGAGGCTTATGAATTAAACCAAAAAAGGACGAATGCCGTGATTGGGGGGATGCTTTGGCTCAAGCAGCAGCACCGCCATATTGCGACGGCCATCGACCTGTCGGGATTGGGATTGGACCGGGTGGAAGAGGAACCGGATGCTTACCGGATCGGGGCGATGGTGACGCTTTGGCAGGTCGAGACACATCCGGGGCTGCAGGAACTGACCCACGGTGCGGTGTCCAAGGCCCTGCGCCCCATTGTGGGAGTGCAGTTTCGCAATATGGCCACCGTGGGGGGCAGTCTTTTCGGGAGATATGGGTTTTCCGACGTGCTGACACTGTTTATGGCCGTCGGCGCAAGGGTGGAACTGTATCAGCGTGGCGTGGTGACGGTGGAGGAATTTGCAAAAATGCCCTACGATAGGGACATTTTGACCCATGTTCTGGTACCGAAGGTGCGGCAGCGGACGGCATATGGATCCCAGCGCAATACCAAAACCGATTTTCCGGTGTTAAACTGCTGCGTTTCCCTGACGGAGGAAAAGCTGCGCTGCTGCGTCGGCGCAACGCCCATGAGGGCCGTTTGCTTAGAGGATACCCAAAAGATTGTGGACGGGCCCGTCACGCAAAAAAGGGCGGAGGCTTTTGCCGCTTACGTACAGGCGCAGGTGGCGACGGGAAGCAACATGCGGGGCGGCAGGGAATACAGGAGCGCGTTGGCAGGGACACTTGTGAAGCGGGCGCTTTTGGAAATTGGCCGGATGTAGGGTTTGGGGAAGCGTTGCATGTAATCTTGTCCGTGGTGTTTTTGGGCGTTTACAATCCGGCTTTTGGGAGGGTGTTTTGATGCGGGTGGAGATGTGGATTAACGGACAAAAGGTCTGTGCGGACATTGCGCCGGATCTTTTGCTGTTGGATTTTTTGAGGCAGCAGGGTATGTACAGTGTAAAGCGGGGCTGCGAGACTTCCAACTGCGGACTTTGCACCGTGTTTGTGGAAGAGCGGCCCGTGCTTTCCTGCAGCATGCTGGCGGCGCGGGCCGCAGGGCGGCATGTGGTGACACTGGAGGGATTGCAGGGGGAAGCGGAGGAGTTTGGCGCGTTTATTGCCGATCAGGGGGCGGAACAGTGCGGATTTTGCAATCCGGGCTTTGTGATGTGCGCCATCGCCCTGTTCCGGGAAAAACCGGATCCTTCGGAGCAGGAGATACGGGAATATTTGGCGGGAAATCTTTGCCGGTGTTCCGGCTATGAGGGGCAGATGCGGGGGATTTTGGCGTATCTGGACTGGAAAAAAGCGGAGG
>CARDPF010000243.1 GCA_948960675.1 uncultured Eisenbergiella sp. | reverse complement strand
ACATGGCCCGGGAACTGTCCCACACGGTGACACCCTGCAGTCCTTCCCTGGTTCCGTTTGAAATAGCGGAAAAGTGGTGTGCTTCCCTGCAGGGACTGTCCCTGAAAAATGTGGAAGTTTCGTTGGAATTGGCGGGACAGGAGGTTTACAGCGGGTTTGGGGAGATGCTGTTTACGCATTTTGGCGTGAGCGGGCCGCTGGTTTTGAGCGCCAGCAGTTTTTACGGGGAGGCCTTGGAAAAGTGGGCACGAAAAAACGAACAAAAATCCCGAAAATCCGGCGGTATCATAGGGTCGGCCATGCCGGACACACGGCTGTATGTGAACCTAAAGCCTGCTTTGCAGGAAAAGCAGCTGGATGAACGGATTGTGCGGGATTTTGCACAGAACCAAAACCGGGCCTTTAAGAACGCACTGGGGGGATTGTTTCCGGCAAGGCTGATTCCTGTGATGATCGGGTTATCCGGTATTGCGCCGGAAAAAAAAGTACATGAGGTCACGAAGCAGGAACGCAAAAATTTTGGGAAACTCATACAAAGACTTCCCCTTACGGTAACCAAAACCAGGGGCTTTGCGGAGGCGGTGATTACCAAGGGAGGGGTTTGTGTGCGGGAAGTCAATCCTTCCACAATGGAGTCCAAACAGGTCAAAGGACTTTATTTTGCGGGGGAGATTTTGGATGTGGATGCCCTGACCGGCGGCTTCAATCTGCAGGTTGCATGGTCCACCGGGTATTTGGCGGGGAAAAGCGCGGCATCCGGTAACGGTTGAGACAGTTGCCGAAACTGTTTGGGTGTCCCGGAAATGGAGGGAAAATGAATTATAGCATTGCGGTTGACGGGCCTGCGGGCGCCGGGAAAAGCACGATTGCAAAAATGATTGCGAAACGGATGGGCTGCGTTTATGTGGATACAGGAGCCATGTACCGGGCGATGGCCTTGTTTATGATGCAGCAAGGTATTGCAGACACGGAGGGGGAAGAGGTCTCCAGACAATGCCGCAGGGCCGATATCACGATCCGTTATGAAGGCGGCGAACAGGTGGTTTTTTTAAACGGTGAAAATGTAAACGGACAGATCCGGACCGAGGAGGTGGGACGGATGGCTTCCGCAGTTGCTAAAATGCCGGATGTCAGGGCCAAGCTCTTGGAATTGCAGCAAAAGCTTGCCAAAAGCAGCGATGTGATTATGGACGGGCGCGATATCGGTACCTGTGTGCTGCCGGATGCCACGGTTAAAATTTACCTGACGGCTTCCGCAGACGTGCGTGCCGGGCGCAGATATGAAGAACTGCAGGAAAAAGGAATGGTTTGCGACTTTGAGACGATCCGGGCCGATATTATTGAAAGGGACAGACAGGATATGAACCGGGAAATATCCCCCTTAAGGCAGGCGGAGGATGCGGTTTTGGTCGACAGTTCCCTGATGACGGTCAATGAGGTGGTGGAGGAGATTATTGGGATCTGCCGCCAAAAAGGGGTGGGAGGAAAATAGCCAATGGAAGTATTGCTGGCAAAAAGCGCCGGATTTTGCTTCGGCGTCAAGCGGGCAGTGGACACGGTTTATGAGCGGATCGGTTCTAGGGAGCGCATTTACACCTATGGCCCGATCATTCACAACGGGCAGGTGGTGGATGATCTGGAGAAAAAAGGGGTGCATGTGATTGCATCCCTGGAGGAACTGCGCACCTTACGGGAAGGGACGGTGGTCATCCGTTCCCACGGCGTTTCCAAAGAGGTTTATGATGTGATTGGCGGACAGGGACTGACATGCGTGGATGCCACCTGTCCCTTTGTCAGGCGTATCCACCGGATTGTGGAGGAAGAAAGTAAAAAGGGCAGTCAGATTTTGATTATCGGCAACGCAGGCCATCCGGAGGTGGAGGGGATTATGGGATGGTCGCATACGGCGGCGGGGGTAGCGCAAACGGAGGAGGAAATTGAGAAAATTCCGTTTGATTATGGAAGAAAAGTATGTATTGTGTCGCAAACGACATTTAACTACAATAAATTTCAAGAACTAGTTGAAATTTTTCAAAAAAGAGGGTATGATAGTAGTGTTGTGAATACTATCTGTAACGCAACTGAGGAGAGACAGACCGAGGCAAGAGAGATTGCAGCCAAAGTTGATGCCATGATAGTAATAGGAGGTAAGCACAGTTCCAACACCAGGAAGCTGTTTGAAATTTGCAGCCGGGAGTGTGCAAACACCTATTTTATACAGACACTGGATGACTTGTATTTAGAACTACCTAAATCTGTCCGACTAGTGGGTATTACAGCCGGGGCATCTACCCCGAATAAAATTATCGAGGAGGTTCAAAATTATGTCAGAATTAACTTTTGAACAGATGCTGGAAGCATCACTGAAAACAATACATGCAGGAGAGGTAGTCGAAGGTACAGTCATTGATGTGAAGCCTGAAGAAGTTGTACTCAACATCGGTTACAAGTCCGACGGGATTCTTACCAAGAATGAGTATTCCAATGATTCAAGCGTTGACATGACCCAAATCGTAAAGCCTGGTGATACGATGGAAGTCAAAGTACTGAAAGTAAACGACGGCGAAGGTCAGGTATTGCTGACTTATAAGCGCCTTGCTGCAGACAGGGGCAACAAGCGGATTGAGGAGGCGTTTAATAACCATGAAGTGCTGACCGCAAAGGTGGCACAGGTTTTGGACGGCGGCCTGATTGTCGTGATGGAGGAGGTCAGGATCTTTATTCCTGCGAGCCTTGTGTCGGATACGTATGAGAAGGATCTGACCAAATATGCGAATCAGGAGATTGAATTTGTCATCAGCGAGTACAATCCCAAGCGCCGCAGGTATATCGGCGACCGCAAGCAGCTGATTATCGCGAGAAAGGCAAAGCTGCAGGAAGAACTCTTTGCCCGCATTCAGGAAGGAGATGTGGTGGAAGGCGTTGTGAAGAACGTGACGGATTTCGGCGCGTTCATTGATCTGGGCGGCGCGGACGGGCTGCTGCATATCTCCGAGATGTCCTGGGGCAGGATTGAGCATCCCAAGAAGGTATTTAAAGTTGGCGATAAGCTGGAAGTCCTGATCAAGGAGATTAACGGCAATAAGATTGCGTTGAGCCTGAAATTTGAGGACCAGAATCCCTGGAAGGATGCCGACTTGAAATATGCGGTGGGCAACATCGTTACCGGGCGTGTGGCACGGATGACGGATTTCGGCGCATTTGTGGAATTGGAAGCGGGCATTGACGCGCTGCTCCATGTTTCCCAGATTGCAAAGGAGCATATCGAGAAGCCCTCTGATGTCTTAAAAGTGGGGGAAGAAGTCACTGCAAAGGTGGTGGACTTCAATGAGGCGGATAAGAAGATCAGCCTGAGCATGAAAGCCCTGCTGGTACCGGAGCAGAAGAAGGAAGCCGAGGATGCGGATGTAGTCTCCGTTGATATTGACGCTGTGATCGCCAATCAGGGGAACGAATAGTTTGTAATGGTATATGCAAACCGCCATGTGGAGCCATCTCCCCATAGCGGTTTTTGTGGTGCAAAATGCCGGATCAGGAACGCGTTTTGCCCAGAATTTTCAGGATATTTTGGATGTATTGCTTTTGAAATGTCTGGTCGGATAAAAAAGCTTCATTAGCCATAAACCAATGACAGCGTTCTGGATAGTCGGGACCAAAGAGGGGAATGCCGTCAGGTAGAGGCAAAACGGCAGGAAGATATTGGCCTTTCTTTTTGGTGTAACAGGTTTCTTTTGTAGCAGGCATGCGCCGGGATTTATCCACATATATTGCTACAGACTTGTGGATTGCCTCGTCTTCCATCGGCAGGTAAGCGTAGTTTTTATAGTCCGGATAAAAGTATTTCAATTCGCCCGCAAAAACCGGCAGCTTCAATACGGCCGCCCGTTCCCTTGCAGAGAAGAAGCATTCGCTTAAAATACCTTTTTGGCCGTGGCATGCAAGCGGAACCGGGAGGGGAAAATCTGCAGCCAGGTGTATCAGGCATTCGGCCTTTTGGGTTGTGGCCGTATCTTTTGCATCCTGCAGCAGGATTTCTTCCGGCAAAAAGTGCCCCCCCTCGAAAAGAAACGGGATGGCCATGATGCGAGACAACTGCATCATGCCGACAAGATCCTCCAGATTGTGCAGCAGTATGGTCTTTAACAGTGTTTCGTCCTGCTGTGCCTCATAAGCATGGTAAAGTTCTATAAGCTGTCCGCCGGTAAAAGGATCTTCCCGGTCTAAGCCGAGATAGGCCTCCAATTGTTTCTGACGGCATCCCGGAAGGCGCATCAGGTTTTTGTAGGGACGGATTGCCTTATAGATATCGCACTGGCTTTGGGGCATAAACGGCGGGAGCGCATGCTTTTTGTACCTTTCCTGCAAAAAGGGAACGTCAAAAGCCTGTCCGTTGAAATGGACGCAATGCGAAAAGGAAGATGAAAAAGTGTAAAATGCCCGCAGGATCTCTTCTTCCTGTACCTGCGTTTGGGCAAAGTATTGGCGGACACACCATTGCCCTTCTTTATAAAAGGCACATCCGATTAAATAGACAGAAGCATTTTTTGGGGAAAAGCCGGTGGTTTCGATATCCAGAAAAAGTATTTGCGCAGGGGGTTGCCCAAATGTCTGCAAACGGCAGGTTTTGTCGGCAGGAATGTTGTATTCGATCGTTTTCATGGTTTTTGTTTTGCGTTGGCATACATAACAGTGAACGGTTATCTTGTTTATCCTAATCATAGCACATTTTTTGAATTTTCTATAGCAATTTGTCGAAAAAAATAGTATGATTTACTATGAAAGCCCCGACCGGCAGCCGGGCATATGGGCAAGCTTGCTTGCAC
>CARDPF010000242.1 GCA_948960675.1 uncultured Eisenbergiella sp. | reverse complement strand
CCCTCACTCCTGCCTCATGTTCTCACGGAATGCGCAGTTTATGCGCATTCCTGACACGTGAATAGTAATCAGGCCAACGATTATTTTATAAAAATTTAAAAAAAGTGCTTGCTTTTTTGGGGGTTATCCGTTATACTAGCAAGTGCTGTGACAGGATAGCGATGATGCATAAGGTTGCTGCAACGGAAAATACATAATCCCTGCAGGTTTTTATGCGGAGCGAATGTCAAGTTTGAAAACTGACGACAAGTCACTGTACAAGATAACAGCACCCGTCAGGGGATCGCCTGACCGGGGGAAACGACGTGGAAGTCTGATAAAGAGGGAAAGGGATTGCCTTTTTGGGTTGCTTTTTATCAGGACACACACGGGAGAGTGTACAGTCACCGCTTGTCGCACTTCATGAAAAGCGCGAAAAGGAGGCGACTTTTTTTATGGCAAATCAGGTAATGCGTATTACACTGAAGGCTTACGATCACCAGCTGGTTGATGCGTCTGCGAAGAAAATCATTGAAACGGTTAAGAAAAACGGGGCACAGGTGAGTGGACCCGTACCGCTTCCGACTAAGAGGGAAGTGGTCACGATTCTGAGGGCTGTCCACAAGTACAAAGATTCCAGGGAACAGTTTGAACGCAGGACCCACAAGAGGCTGATCGATATCATTGCACCCACACCCAAGACCATCGATGCGCTGCAGAGATTGGAGATGCCGGCCGGTGTCTACATTGATATCAAAATGAAAACCAAATAATAAAGTCAAGGAAACCTCTACAAAGACGTATGAATAGTCCAACGGCTGCATAAAGCTGCGGCTGCGAACATTCCGCTATGTAGACAAAACAGGAGGTCATTGCATGAAAAAAGGTATTTTGGCAATTAAAGTCGGTATGACACAGATTTTTAACGAGGACGGCACGCTGGTTCCGGTAACGGTTCTGCAGGCGGGCCCTTGTTTCGTGACGCAGGTCAAGACGGTGGAAAACGACGGTTACGAGGCCGTACAGGTCGGTTTCGTGGATAAGAAGGAAAGAATTGTCAACAGGGATAAGGCCGGTAAGAAGGAAGTGATCCACAGGCATGGCGTAGGCAAGGCAGAGAAGGGACACTTTGATAAGGCCGGCGTTTCCTGCAAGAGATATGTAAGGGAGTTTAAGTTTGAGAACGCTTCCGAATACGCTTTGGCACAGGAAATCAAAGCGGATATTTTTGCGGTTGGCGATAGGGTGGACGCTACGGCAATCAGCAAAGGTAAAGGCTTTCAGGGCGCCATCAAGAGACTTGGACAGCACAGGGGGCCTATGGCGCACGGTTCCAAGTTCCACCGCCATCAGGGTTCCAACGGTGCATGTTCTTCCCCGAGCCGCGTATTTAAGGGCAAGGGAATGCCCGGCCACATGGGCTGCGTACAGGTCACTGTCCGCAATTTGGATGTGGTAAGGGTAGACGCGGACAAGAACCTGATTCTTGTAAAAGGCGCAGTACCGGGTCCTAGGAAAGCATTGGTGACGATCAAAGAAACCACCAAAGTGGAAGCTTAAAGCGGGAAAGGAGGAATACACAGATGGCAAACGTAACGGTTTATAATATGGAAGGCAAAGAAGTCGGTACGATGGAAATCAGCGATGCGATATTCGGTGTCGAGATAAATGAACATCTGGTACACATGGCGATCGTGCAGTATCTTGCCAATAAGCGTCAGGGAACGCAGAAAGCAAAGACCCGTTCCGAAGTGTCCGGGGGCGGAAGGAAGCCCTGGAGGCAGAAGGGAACCGGACATGCAAGGCAGGGTTCCACGAGGGCGCCCCAGTGGAAGGGCGGCGGTGTGGTGTTTGCCCCCACTCCCAGGGATTACTCCTTCAAGATCAACAAAAAAGAGAAGAGGGCGGCTTTACAGTCCGCGCTTACCAATAAACTCAACATGCAGAATCTGGTAGTGGTGGATGAGTTGAAGTTTGACACCATGAAGACCAAGAATTTTGTAAGGGTCATGAAGAACCTGAATGTGGAAAATGCCCTGGTGGTCGTCAACGAGAACGACATCAATGTGATGAACAGCGCAAGGAATATCCCTGATGTGAAGATGGCGCTGCCCAACACCATCAACGTTTACGACGTGATGAAGGCAAGGAAGCTGGTCCTGACCAAGGACGCCGTTAAGACAATCGAGGAGGTATACGCATAATGGCTGATCTTAAATACTATGACGTAATCCTTAAGCCTGTCGTCACAGAGAAAAGCATGGCAGGCATGAGCGAAAAGACCTATACTTTTCTGGTAAACCCGGAAGCAAATAAAACGCAGATCAAAGAAGCCGTGGAGAGAATGTTTGAAGGCACGAAGGTAAAAAAGGTCAATACCCTCAACGCCCCCGGCAAGAAAAAGAGGCGTGGCGCAGTGGTCGGGAGAACCGCCAAGATCAAAAAAGCCATGGTTACGCTGACACAGGACAGCAAGGATATTGAGATTTATCAGGGGCTTTAAGGCAGACTGCGCGGCATGGCGCCTGAGAGGAAAACCCTTTGGTTTTCCGGCTATGTACCGAAAAGTACGATAATAAATATGAGGTAAAGGAGAAATCATTATGGGAATTAAAACGTATAATCCCTATACACCTTCCAGAAGAAACATGACCGGTTCCGATTTTTCCGAGATCACAAAGAAAACTCCGGAAAAGAGCCTTTGCGTATCTCTGAAAAAGAATTCCGGCCGTAACAATCAGGGTAAGATCACGGTAAGACACCGCGGGGGCGGCGTCCGCAGGCAGTACAGGCTTGTGGATTTTAAGAGAAATAAAGACGGAATTCCGGCAAGGGTAGTCGGCATCGAATACGATCCCAACAGAAGCGCCAATATCGCGCTGATCTGCTATGAGGACGGGCAAAAATCCTATATCATTGCACCGGAAGGCCTGCAGGTAGGCTGGAAAGTCATGAACGGGCCGGAAGCCGAAGTGAGGATCGGCAACTGCCTGCCCTTATCCCAGATTCCCGTGGGTACGTATGTACACAATGTGGAACTGCATCCGGGCAAAGGCGGCCAGATGGTCCGCTCTGCGGGCAACAGCGCACAGCTGATGGCGAAAGAGGGCAAATATGCGACCCTGCGTCTTCCCTCCGGCGAAATGAGAATGGTACCGGTAGGCTGCCGCGCCACCGTGGGCGTTGTAGGCAACGGGGACCACAACCTGATCAATATCGGTAAAGCCGGACGGAAACGCCACATGGGTATTCGTCCCACCGTACGCGGCTCCGTTATGAACCCGAATGACCATCCGCATGGCGGCGGTGAAGGTAAGACCGGTATCGGCCGTCCTGGTCCGAGCACTCCTTGGGGCAAACCGGCACTCGGCTTGAAGACACGTAAAGCCAAGAAGGCTTCCAACAAGCTGATTGTAAGAAGAAGAGACGGTAGGGCTATCAAATAATTTTAGGAGGAGAAAAGCAATGGCAAGATCACTGAAAAAAGGACCGTTCGCAGATGCCAGCCTGTTGAAAAAAGTTGACGCGCAGAACGCTTCCGGACAGAAACAGGTCATTAAGACCTGGTCCCGTCGTTCTACAATTTTCCCGTCCTTTGTGGGGCATACATTTGCGGTTCATGACGGGCGCAAACATGTTCCGGTATATGTAACGGAAGATATGGTTGGACACAAACTCGGCGAATTCGTCGCTACCAGAACCTACAGGGGCCATGGAAAAGACGAGAAGAAGTCCAAAGTCAGATAATTGAAAGGAGGTTTTTTCCATGGCAAAAGGACATAGATCCCAAATTAAGAGAGAAAGAAATGCGATTAAAGATACAAGACCTTCTGCTAAATTATCCTACGCAAGAGTGTCTGTGACAAAAGCATGTTTTGTGCTGGATGCCATCAGGGGCAAGGATCTCGAGACGGCGCTGGGCATTGTAACCTACAACCCCCGGTATGCTTCCAGCCTTTTGAAGAAGTTGCTGGAATCTGCGGCCGCGAATGCGGAGAACAACAACGGCATGAACAGGAACAACCTGTACGTGGCGGAATGTTACGCAAACAAGGGGCCTACCATGAAGAGGGTAAAGCCGAGAGCACAGGGCAGGGCGTACAGGATCGAGAAGAGAACGAGCCATATCACCGTAGTGCTTGATGAGAAAAAGTAGGAGGAAGGATAATGGGACAGAAAGTTAATCCTCATGGTTTAAGGGTCGGCATCATCAAGGATTGGGATTCCAAATGGTATGCGGACGCCGAATATGCAGATTTTTTGGTGGAAGATTACAATATCAGAAAATTTTTGAAGAAGAAATTATACGCTGCCGGGATTTCCAAGATTGAGATCGAAAGGGCATCCGACAGGGTGAAGATTGTGATCTATACGGCAAAGCCCGGCGTTGTGATCGGCAAGGGCGGCGCGGAGATTGAAGTGACCAAGAAGGAACTGTCGAAGCTGACGGATAAGAAGGTACTGGTCGATATCAAGGAAATCAAGAGGCCCGACAAGGATGCGCAGCTGGTTGCGGAGAATATTGCGCAGCAGCTGGAGAACCGTGTGGCGTTTCGCCGTGCAATGAAATCCTGCATCGGCAGGACCATGAAAGCCGGCGCTCTTGGCATCAAGACCGCTTGTGCAGGCCGTTTGGGCGGCGCGGATATCGCCCGCACGGAATTTTACAGCGAGGGGACGATTCCGCTTCAGACATTGCGCGCAGATATTGACTACGGTTTCGCGGAGGCGGATACCACTTACGGCAAAGTTGGCGTAAAGGTATGGATCTATAAAGGCGAGGTACTTCCTGCAAAGGGAAACAAGGAAGGGAGCGATAAATAATGTTAATGCCGAAAAGAGTAAAGCGTCGTAAACA
>CARDPF010000241.1 GCA_948960675.1 uncultured Eisenbergiella sp. | reverse complement strand
GGCCTGCTTTTTGGTGGTATTTCCCGTCTGCAAGCCTTGCAAGTCTGTAATGGCCCCGCGCCCCCACCGGCTGCTAGAAAGCCGTCCCTGCCTCTCCCCTCCCGCAAAATTGATTTCCGTGCATGGAAAACCTCTTCTGCAAAAGCATGGAATATCAGGACACCCAATAGACCAAAGCGCTGCTGGCTTTCAGTCCCATTTTCTCCTGCAGTGCCAATGAGGGGGGATTATCGGTAAAAACATGTCCGTAAGGCGTATAGCCCCTGGCAAGTGTCCGGTTAATCAGATGCTTTTCCAACGCCATGCCGATCCCACGGCGGCGGTAACAGGGAAAAACCTCCAGCATACCCATTCCGCCCTCGGCATGGGTTCCGATAAAGCCGGCCAAAACCTGCGTGTCCCCCTCCTCCACAAACGCACCGTATAATGCGCCGTCTTTGAGCAATTTCCCGATTTCGCTGCGGGTATGCAAATCATGGTAGTGGGCAAACACCGTGTCCGTAAAGCTTTCCCCCAAAAGCCGGATGCTGCAGCCGTTTTCGTCTCCTGTAAAGGGCTGCTTTTTGGTGTAGGACAGCTGATAACAGGCTGCGCATTCCTTTTTGCCAAAACGGGCGGCCACACTCTGCGCCACAAATTCCTGATGGCACACAAAAATCCCTGCGCCGGTATCGGCCAAGGACAAAAGCCGCTCCCCGGCGTCTTTATGGCGGGCAGTAACCATATACACCCCGGTTGCGCAATCTTTTACCAACACACCGTCCTCCCGCACGCAAAGTACCTCTCCCAAACCACGCCGGATGCTCTCCAGCATGTCCATATGCAGCAATCGGTTTTGTTTGAGATAGGACAGCGCCCGGCCCGGCAGGTCATATTTTTCGTACAAATCCGGGCGGAAGCGCTTTGTCCGCTCAATGGACCGTTCCAGCCTCCAGTCGTCCACTTTCCGGTGGTGTCCCCCAAGCAACACCTTTGGTACTTTTTTCCCCCGCCAAAGTTCGGGCCTTGTATACTGGGGATATTCCAGCAGATTGCCATGAAAGGATTCCGTTTCCCCGGATTCCCCGTTAGAAAGCACCCCTGGCACCATACGGGAAATGGCGTCGATCATTACCATTGCCGCAAGTTCCCCGCCTGTGAGCACATAGTCCCCGATGGAAATAAAATCGGTCACTACCTCCTCCAGCACCCGCTCATCTATTCCCTCGTAATGTCCGCACAAAAATATCAGTTCCTTTTCCTGCGCCAGTTCCCGGGCCAGTTCCTGATGGAATACCCTGCCCTGCGGTGTCACATAAACAACCCGTGCCTGTCCGCTCTTTTGCAGCGCCGCCTGACAGGCGTCAAAAACCGGCTGGGCCTGCATCAGCATACCGGCCCCGCCCCCATAAGGATAATCGTCCACCTTTTTATGGCGGTCTTTCGTAAAGTCCCGGATATTCACAGCCTCCACACTAAGAAGCCCTTTTTCGCAGGCCCGCCCCAGAATGCTGGTATGCAGCCCGCTTAATACCATCTCCGGAAAAAGCGTCAATACCTGAAAACGCATCCCCAATCCCCTCCACCCCCTAAGGGTAACAGTTCAGACACGTCTGCCCTGTTTCGTCCCGCTATAACAGTCCTTCCAACAGCCGCACTTCCATCCTCCCTGCTTCCACATCCACTTTTAGCACGCATTGCTTGATGGCCGGTAAAAGCAGTTCCCGGCCGTCCTCCATGCGGATCTGATACACATCGTTTGCGCCGGTCTCTATCACATCCTCCAAAACGCCCAGTCTGCCATGATCCTCCAAAAATACCTCAATGCCCAGCAAATCGGCGATGAAATACTCATCCTTTTTTAGCTTTACCGCGTCTTTCCTGTCCACATACAGGCTTTTTCCCCTGTACTTTTCGATTGCCTCTATGCTGTCATATCCTTTAAATTTCAGGATCGCAAGCTTTTTGAAAAACTTTATCCCCTCAATTTCCAATAACAGGTTTTCTTTCCCGGTGTCCAAAATTACATTTTTCAATTTCTTGAAACGGTTTACGTCATCCGTTGTCGGAAACACCTTTACCTCTCCCCGCACGCCATGTGTGGTGGAGATGATGCCCACCTGCAGCCTCTCTTCCATACCCGTCCCCTTTCTACGTTACGATTCACGGCCCAATGTCATGATACTGGGGGCAAAAGGTATTTTGACCCCTATGATACCACGGATTGCTGCGGACGCCGGAAGGGAAATAAAATTCTCCGTCGCCACGCTTTCGCAATTTCCCATTGTATAAAAAAATGTGCGCTAAGCGCACATTTTTTTATACAATGTCCACATCCACTCTCTTATTGTCCTCTAATGCCGCCGCTTTCACAACTGTACGGATTGCCTTGGCAATCCGTCCCTGTTTGCCGATCACTTTGCCCATATCAGAGGGAGCGACATGAAGTTCGATCGTAAGATCCTTTACGCCCGTTTTCTCGGTGACGACCACTTCATCCGGATTATCAACAAGTGCTTTTGCGATCACTTCCACTAACTCTTTCATAATCCACCTCCAACAGCCAGCCGACAGTTATCAAAAACTTATTATTTTGCGATGCCGACCGCCTTGAAGATCTTGGAAACGCTCTCCGTAGGCTGGGCGCCGTTGTTGAGCCACTTCTTCGCCAGTTCCTCATTTACCTTAAGCGTGCTGGGATCCGTGTTGGGATCATAGGTGCCGATCTCCTCAATGAAACGTCCGTCCCTGGGAGACCTGGAATCCGCCACGATGATTCTGTAAAACGGATGCTTCTTGTACCCCATTCTTCTTAACCTGATCTTTACTGCCATTTTTCTTTACCTCCGATTGATTTGTAAAATTGGTATCATGTTTTGCTGAGCGGCTGTGCCATTTACGATAGCTACCGCCATTTATCAGAAAGGAAGCCGAAACCTTCCTTTTCCTCTGCCCATGCCCCCCATCATGCCGGGGAGTTGTTTCATCATCTTCTGGCTTTGTTCAAACTGCTTGATGAAACGGTTGACCATACTGATATCCACACCGGCGCCCCTTGCGATCCGGTGCTTTCTGGAAGGATTCAAAAGCTTGGGATTACGCCGCTCCTCCTGCGTCATGCTCAACACGATTGCCTCCATGCGCGCAAGCTGCTTTTCGTCCACCATACCTTCCAGTTCGGCCGCCTTGCCCGAAAGGCCGGGCATCATGCCCAAAATCCCGGACAATCCCCCCATATTGCGCATCTGCTTCATGCTTTCTAAGTAATCTTCAAAATCGAATTTCCCCTTCTTCATTCTGGCAGCCATCTCTTTTTCTTTATCCGCATCCATGTCAAGGTTCGCGGATACCTTGTCAATGAGGGAAAGCACATCCCCCATCCCCAAAATCCTGCCTGCCATACGGTCCGGGTAAAACTGCTCCAAATCGGAAAGCTTCTCCCCCGTCCCCACATATAAAATCGGTTTGCCGGTGACGGCTTTGATGGAAAGCGCCGCCCCGCCCCGGGTGTCCCCGTCCAGCTTGGAAAGAATGACACCGTCTATGCCGACCTTCTCGTCAAACTCTTTCGCCACATTGACCGCATCCTGTCCGGTCATGGCATCCACCACCAAAATCGACTGATGCACGGTGACCGCTTCCCGGATCTCCTGCAATTCCGCCATCATGTCCTCGTCGATGTGCAGCCGCCCCGCCGTATCCAAAATCACTATATTGTTGCCGCCCTTGGCTGCATGCTCCATGGCCGCCTTGGCAATGTTGACGGGCTTATGTCCCGTTCCCATGGAAAAAACCTCCACCTGCTGCTTCTGCCCGTTAATCTTTAGCTGTTCGATGGCTGCGGGCCGGTAGACATCACATGCCACCAGCAACGGTTTTTTCCCCTTCGCCTTAAATTTGCCTGCAAGCTTGGCCGTGGCGGTGGTTTTCCCCGCGCCCTGCAGGCCGCACATCAAAATGACGGTAGTCGCCTTGCCCGGCTGCAGCGCAATCTCCGTCGTCTCCGAACCCATCAGCGCCGTCATCTCTTCGTTTACGATCTTGATGACCATCTGGCCGGGATTCAATCCGTTCATCACATCCTGCCCGACCGCGCGTTCCTCCACCGACTTTACAAATTGCTTGACAACCTTAAAGTTGACGTCTGCCTCCAAAAGGGCCATCCTGACTTCCTTCAACGCAGTCTTGACGTCCTCCTGGGTCAGCCTTCCTTTGCTGCGCAGGTTTTTAAAAACATTTTGCAGTTTGTCCGTTAAGCTTTCAAACGCCATCTATCGTCCTCACAGTTCTTCCAGAATCTGCCGGGCCATCCGCTTCACATTGTCCTCGGAACTTGCCGCCTCAATCTCTGCAACCCTCTGCTTCACCCTCCCAAACTTCTGCAACAGGTGAAGCTTCCCTTCATATTCCTGCAGCGCCCGGTCGCACCGGCGTAGCAGATCGTGGACGCCCTGTCTGCTGATCCCATACTCCTGCGCGATCTCGCTTAAGGACATGTCGTTGCACACGGCCTCCTCATAAATCCTGCGCTGGTGCTCGGTCAGAAGTTCCCCATAAAAGTCATACAGCAAACCCTGCTCTACAATTTTTTCCATGACAGACCCCTCACTTGCCCTATCATACAGGAAAGTCGGCAAAGTGTCAAGTATTTTTTCTTTACAAACTTTTGTTACGGCATCCATTTTGTAACAGTTCAGACAGGTCTGCGCATTTACTGCGCAGACCTGTCTGAACTGTTACTCCATTTTACAGGTTCCTCACCTTGAACTCTTTTTCCACCTCCCGCCGCTGGTCCCGCTTGGCGATATCCTGCCGTTTGTCGTAGAGTTTTTTGCCCCGGCACAAACCGATTTCCACCTTTGCCCTCCCGTCCTTGAAATAGACCTGAATGGGCATGATGGTATATCCTTTTTCCTTGCATTTCCCGGCAAGCTTGTC
>CARDPF010000240.1 GCA_948960675.1 uncultured Eisenbergiella sp. | reverse complement strand
TGACCGCTGGATTGGGGCAAAAGCAGGGACGCAGCGCTTTTTGGGGAAAAAGGACAGCAACGGCGTCTATTTCGCGCCCCAAAATACACTGGTGGAACGGCATACAGAGGAATCTGCGGATACCAAAAAGGCTGGGCGCAAGGTACAGCGCATGATGGAACAGGCGCAAAAGATGCAGGCTTTGGTGGAAGGACGGGTGGGGGTGATGCTTGTCCCTTCCGCCGACGCGGTGCAGACACAGCGGCTTCCGGCGTTTGCGTCCGGGTTTGACCAGACGGGCTGGATTAGGCAGGTGCAAAAGCAGGCGGAGGGGACGGGTATCCTTGCACCGGACGCCCTATCGGCGCTGGCTGCACACAGCAGGGAGGAGATCTATTACGGATCCGACCACCATTGGACCACGCTGGGAGCGTTTTACGGGTATCAGGCCTTTGCAAAATCCTTTGGGATAGGATCCCCTTCGTTGGGGGAATATGAAAGAACGGTGGTCAAGGAGGACTTTTGGGGTACGCTGCAGGCGAAGGTGAACCTTCCGGTCCGTCCGGACAAGATAGAGGTTTTTGCGCGCAGCGGGGAGCCGGAACATGAGACGGTATTTGTATACGAGGACAGAAAGGAGGCGTCCTGCTATTTTGCACAGAGGCTTGGGACAAAGGATGCCTATGCTTTTTTTCTGGACGGCAACTATCCGGTGGTACAAATACACGGGGATGGCGATCCGGACCGCAGCATCCTGTTGATCAAGGATTCCTACGCAAACTGTTTCGCCCCGTTTCTCACAAGGGATTACGGGACGGTTTGGCTGGTGGATCCTAGGTATTACCGGAAGGATCTGACGGAGACGGTTGCAGAGTACGCGCCCACGGATGTATTATATCTGTATAATTTTTTTCAATTTGTGGAAAATTGACATAAAATGTTTTTTGGACAGGGAACCATTGGTACCGGAAACGGCTACAAATAAGCGCCGTTGGTTTTTGTGATAAACAATCATTATATTTCGTTATATTGTGTCCGTAAAAAGCGTCAGCATGCGTAGGAGTGGGAGCCCTGTGCATGTTGACGCTTTTTGGATTGAAAAGGGCGAAAAAAGCGCCCAAAACGTTTATTGACCGAAAAAATGCATTAGGGTATGATGGGGCTATTCCGAAGGGCCAGGCCTGTAGGAAGTAAGCGAAACCGGCTGCCGCCGCAAGGGAGGAATGGCCGGTTTTGTCCGGGGAGGGTGTAGACGGATTCAAAATGACAGCGGAAGGGAGTTTACTATGGCTGTTTATTCGATGGGAACGATTTTGAAAAAGTGTAGGGAGTCAAAAGGGATCACACAGGAGGAACTTTGCTACGGAATTTGTACGGCGAGCGCCCTCTCCAAAATGGAGCACGGAATGCGGGAACCCTCTTATGTGAAGTTTGCGTCGCTGATGGAGAGAATGGGGGAGTGGCCGGAGGCGTATGACATTTTTATCGGGGATAAGGTGTATCAGATTCACGAATTGGAACGCAAAGTGCGTATCCGCCTGTACCACCAGAAAATGGCGGAGGCTGTGGAGGCGCTGGACGAACTGGAGAGGGAGTTGGGCAGTTTTCCGGAAGAAACCATTTACCACCAATTTTTGGGGATGGGAAGGGTGATTTGCAGGGCGGAGGGAAAAATGTGCAGGGCGCAGGTTACGGAATTGACGGATCTGCTGAAATGGACGGTGCCGCATTTTGGGGGAAAACCGCTCCGGGAATGCTTTTTGAGCCATCAGGAATTGATTCTGATTAATAATATTGCGATAGGTTACGGGGAAATGGGAAATATGCAAAAAGCGGTGGGGCTGCTGCGGGAATTGAAGGAGTACTTGGAGTGTAGTTACAGGGAAAACCGGGAAATAGCGACCATGCACGCCACGGTGCTTCTGAATCTGGTGAAATATCTGGGACTGGGACAGCAGTATGAGGAAGCGCTTACGGAAGCACAAAATGCAATCTGCGTTTTGGCCGAAAGCGGAAAAACCCTTAAGGTGGCGGTGCTGCACTATGATTTGGCATGGATTTATATGAAGATTGACAGTAAAAAATATTACCAAAAGATTGTTGACGAATTGTCGCTTTCCCTGTGTGCGGATATCAGTAACCGGAATTATCATAGTGCAGACATGACCATACAATTAATCGAAAAGAATGGGAAGGAACTTTTAGACAGCCCTAATCTTCACAATATTCTGGCTCTCTATCGCAGAACGGTTGCAGCTGATTCCCGGATACAGACCCCTTGTGAGTAAAATTAGCGGCTTTTGCGCTGGTGGAAGCAAACTGGGAAAGGGAAGCGGCCAGTAGCAGCCCGGTGACAAACAGTATGAGCTTGGATTTGTTTTTTTTCATTTGTGTGTTGTCCTTTCTTTTTTTCTACATTGTAACATATATCGCGAAAATACACCTTGCCGTTTGAGTCAAGTTGAGAGCTTGACTCAAACAGCATGGCATTTTATCCGGGGGAAACTTATGATTGCGGTGTAACGGTTTGGGCGAGCCCGCACCGGGATTGTGGACCGTGTTACATACAAAGGAGGGATTGTGGAATGGAAGGTCTTTATGCGTTGGGAACACGATTGGTTTCATGGAGGGAAAAGAGAACCATAACCATCGTATTTTTGCTGTGTGAAAGCAAAAAGATGCCGGGCAGATGCAGGCAAAGGAACCGGCAGGAGGAAATTTATACCATGCCGTGGGAGGTGGCAAGGACGGTTTTGGATTTCTTGCTGTCCGAAAAGATGAACCGCATGGAAAGTCTGGTCATTGAGTTTCGGGGGTTGCGGGGATATGCGGAAGTAGGCCTGATGAACCGGATATCCGAATACGTGAAAGGGATGCTGGGAAAACCGGATGGGCGGGAAAAAGTCAAATATTGGTTCCGCCTTTACGCGGTCTGGGAGGACTTCCAGCTGGAGGAGGTTTGGAGGTATTTGAAAAGAAACGAAAGGAATGTGGAAGTGGCAATTGTCCTAAAAAGCTTTTGGGAGCTTGGGGAAAGCGTCGTTGATTTGTGGGAAAAGGGGGTTGCGGAGGTTTTTGTCCATATGGATTTGTACGACGGGGAAAAGGAGGCGGAAGTGTTTGAAAAGCAGCTGACGGCGGTTGCGGATTATGCGCTGGATAACCAGCTTTTCCGCAGATGCCGCTGTAACTTTTTTGAAGAGGCGGCATCTGTAAGGGGGGAGCGGGAGGACAGAAAAAACTTTACGGGCTTTGGAAGCAGGGGAGGCATGGTAGGGGCGGCAGGGGAACTTTTCTTTTTTAGCAGCGAGACCGGCTGCTGTCAGGAGAAACGGAAGGTGCGCCCGGTGGGCAGCGTGGAGACGGGAGTGGACTGGAAGCAGACCCGGCTGTTTGAGGCCCAATCCAAATCCGTGACAAAGGAAATTGAAAAAAAGCTGTCGGAAGCCAGGGAAAGGGTGAACAGGTACTATTTTGCACAGCTGTGGAACCGGTATAAGATCTGCGGTGCGCAGGATATGCCGCCCGGGCATGTCCATGCCGCGTTTGCAGGCGGCGCATTAAAGACCTATGACGGCTATGCAGGCAGGCGTCCCTCCTAAATATCACGCCCCTGGTGTCTGAACCGCCGTTACTATTCACGGGCAATGTCACTTAGTGAAGCCACGGGCTTTGGGGGCGTGCCAACGGGCGGGGAAGGCGGCCCCAAAACCCGTGGCTTCACTAAGTGACATTGCCCGTGAATAGTAACTGAACTGTTACACTGAACCGCCATCAAATAAGAACGTATATTCGGAAAAAGGTTGATTTTCAGAATAAACGGTAGTACAATAGGAAAAAACCGATGTAATTTAGCTGGATGACGGCATAGGTCATACCGGAACATGTTTGGGGGCCAGAGATGGCGGAAATGGGGGAAAGATGAAGGACAGACCGAGGGTATCGTTTTATCTGGGAGGCTTGGGAAGACTGGCGCCGCTTTTGACAGCGGTTGCGCTGATTGTGCGGGCGGCGTTTGGCCAGTCCAATGTGAACGGGTATGTGGTGGCTTTCTTTGCGGCACTGCTGGCAGGGGTTCTTTTGGCAAAGGATGAGAGGGCTTATGGGGAAGCGCTGGTATATGGCCTTGGCAAACCGATTTTTGCGGTGATCGTGCTTTCCGTGATGCTGGCGGCAGTTTCCGGGAAGCTGATTTCAGCCAGCGGGGCAGTGCAGACTGTCGCTTCCTATGTGGTGGCGGCAGGCTTTACGGGGAAGTTATTCGTGGCGGCGGCATTTCTCATCACCTGCCTGCTGGCGTTTGCCACGGGCACTTCTGTGGGCACTTATTTTGTGGTGATTCCGATTTTATTTCCGGTAGGGGTCATGGCGGGGGTCGCGCCGCAGTTCATGATCGGGGCCATTGTATCCGGGGCGGCGTTCGGGGACAATTTGGGGCCGATTTCGGATACCACCATCGCTTCCTCCGCGACACAGCATGCGGATTTGGGAATGGTGGTCCGGACCAGAACGCGCTATAGCCTGCCTGCAGCGGCCATGGCCCTGCTTTTGTTCCTGCTTTTTACAAAGACGGGCGGGACGGATGCAGCGCTGGGGGAAATGGCAGGGGCCAAGGCCAATCCGGCCAGCTTGGCGATGCTGGTCGTACCTGTAGTCATTGTTTTTTCCTGCCTGCGCAAAAAGCATTTGATCACGGCATTGTCTTACGGCATTCTTTCTGGGATCGCGGTAGGACTGCTTTTGGGTATCTATTCGGTGGATGACCTGTTGGCCTTCCCGGGGGGATTTGCGGTGGGCGGCCTGGTGATCGAAGCCATCACGGGAACGGCGGGGACGGTGGCGAT
The DNA here is from genome assembly GCA_948960675.1 of uncultured Eisenbergiella sp. Lineage (GTDB taxonomy): Bacteria > Bacillota > Clostridia > Lachnospirales > Lachnospiraceae > Gallintestinimicrobium. Next base: position 97 of record CARDPF010000240.1, on the reverse strand, counting down.
GCTGGTCGCGGTTTTCGCGCTGGTAGGGGTAATGGAATGCAGCGGCCTGTTTGAGGATAGATCGGAAGAGCACACGTCTGAACTCCAGTCACACAAC